>NZ_JBSGBK010000099.1:0-30916 GCF_053601215.1 Amycolatopsis sp. NPDC004772 | reverse complement strand
CCTTCGTGAGTGGTAAGGCGGGTTCTAACCCGCCTTACCACTCACGACCGGCGCCGGGGCCGGGCGGGGGAGACCCTCCGTCCGGCCCTTGACGCACCGGCCGGTGACCGCCGACCATGCTCACCGGCAGTCTTTGTTAGCGTTAACAGCGTTCCGGATCAGTGCCGACCCCGAGGACACCCATGAAGCTGCGCCGCCTCCCGGCCATCGCCGCCGTCGCCGCCGCCCTGCTGAGCGCCCCCGCCGCGCAGGCCGCGACCTACCCGGATCCCGGGTACGTGACCGGGGACATCGAGGCGGTGCACGACCCGGCGATGATCCGCGCGGCGGACGGCAGCTACCTGCTCTACTCGACCGACCAGTACCTGCAGATCCGCCGCTCCACCGACCGGATCCACTTCACGAAGATCGGCTCGGTCTGGCCGAACGGCGCCCCGTGGACCGCCCCCTTCACCGACCCGGCGAAGCCGGGCTACCTGTGGGCACCGGACATCTCGTTCCACAACGGCAAGTACTACCTCTACTACGCCGCTTCCTCGCTCGGCTCCCGCAACTCGGCGATCTTCCTCGCCACCAGCACGACCGGCCTGCCCGGCAGCTGGACCAACCAGGGCATCGTCATCCAGACCAGCACGAACAACGACTACAACGCGATCGACCCGAACCTGTTCGTCGACTCCTCCGGCCGCTGGTGGCTCAGCTTCGGCTCGTGGTGGACCGGCATCAAGATGATCCGGCTCGACCCGGCCACCGGCAAACGCAGCACGTCCGACACCGCACTGCGCAGCATCGCCCAGCGCACCGGAAGCACATCGGCCGAGGAAGCACCGTTCATCATCCAGCACGGCACCTACTACTACCTGTTCGTCTCCTGGGACCTGTGCTGCCAGGGCACCAAGAGCACCTACCGCGTGATGGTCGGCCGCTCGACGTCGATCACCGGCCCCTACACCGATCGCAACGGCGTCCGGATGACGGCGGGCGGCGGCACCCAGATCCTGGCGAGCCACGGCGCGGTCCACGGCCCCGGCCACGTCGCCGTCGTCCACGACTCCGACGCCGACGTGCTCGTCTACCACTACTACTACTCGGACGCGACGCCGCTGACGGGCAAGCTCGGCATCAACCTCATCGGCTACGACAACGCCGGCTGGCCGTACGTGTACTGACTTCCGTATAACGACCTATACCCCGTCCGACTCGGAGAGTCCAGCCATGCGGCGGTTCCTGTCCCTGCTCGTCACCCTGTTCGTGGCAACCGCGCTTGGTACGGCACCGGCCTCGGCCGTCCCGGCGGCGCCGCCGAAGCACCAGGTCACCTTCGACAAGTACTCGCTGATGCTGGACGGGCGCCGCCAGATCGTCTGGTCCGGCGAGTTCCACCCGTTCCGGCTGCCGAGCCCGGACCTGTGGCGGGACGTGCTGCAGAAGATGAAGGCCACCGGCTACACGGCGGTCTCGATCTACTTCGACTGGAACTACCACTCGCCGGCGCCGGGGGTGTACGACTTCACCGGTGTCCGGGACATGGACCGCGTGCTCGACCTCGCCGCCGAAGCCGGGCTGTACGTCATCGCCCGGCCCGGCCCGTACATCAACGCCGAGGTCACCGGCGGCGGCTTCCCGGCGTGGCTGAGCACCCAGGCCGGCCGGGCCCGCAGCGACGCGCCCGACTACCTCGCCGCGTCCGGCGAATGGCTGTCGCGGATCGACCGGATCATCGCCCGGCACCAGTACACCGACGGCCGCGGGCCGGTGATCCTTTACCAGATCGAGAACGAGCTGGCCGCCACCGGCACCGCGCAGCGCACCTACATCGCCCACCTCTACGACAAGGTGCGCGCCGACGGCATCACCGTCCCGGTCTTCCACAACGACAAGGGCCGCAACGGCATCTGGGTGCCGCCGGGCTCCGGGGTGCCCGGCACCGTCGAAGGCAAGGTCGACCTCTACGCCTTCGACGGTTACCCCGGCGGCACCTGCCGGACCGACGCGACGCCGGGCAACCCGAACGCGGCCCCGGACTGGGGGACCTACGGGCCGGGCGGGGCGAAGGGCGGCGCGAGCGCGTCACCGAACACGCCCGGGTTCGTCGCCGAGTTCGGCGGCGGCTGGTTCGACTACTGGGGCAGCAACGGCACCTACCCGTGCACCGCGGTGCGGCAGGGGCCGGGCTACGAGCGCGTCTTCTACGGCACCAACCTGGCGAACGGCCTGACGCTGCAGAACTTCTACATGACCTTCGGCGGCACGTCGTGGGGCGGGCTCCCGGCGCCGGTCGTCTACAGCTCCTACGACTACGGCTCGGCGATCGACGAAGGACGGCAGCTGCGGCCGAAGGCGCTGACCATGAAGGAGATCGGGTCCTTCCTGGCCACCGTGCCGGATCTGGCCGAGCTGGACCGGGCCGCGCCGGTGACGCCGTCGTCGGCCGCGGTGAAGGTCTACCACAACGTCAACCCGGACACCGGGGTGCACTTCTACCTGCCGGTGCACTCGCCGTCGAACGCGACGACGGACGACTCCTTCACCTTTCCGCTGTCCACATCGGACGGTGACTACACCGTTCCGCTGCGGCTGGCCGGGCAGGACGCCAAGTACCTGGTCGCGAACTTCGACGTCGCGGGCCAGCACCTGGTGTACTCGACGTCGGAGCTGATGGCCCGGGCCGCCGGCACCGTGCTGCTGCACGGCCGGCCGGGGGAGGACGGGGAGACGGTGCTGCGGTACGCGATGCGGCCGCGGGTGGACGTCCTCGCCGGGAACGTCACGAGCAGCTGGTCGGGCCACGACCTGCGCCTGGACTACCGCCACGACGGCCTCGCGCGGGTCCGGATCAGCGGCGGCGGCCGCCCGGCCGTCACGCTGCTGCTCGCCGACGACGCGACCGCGGACACGTTCTGGCCGGTGGACGGCCTGCTCGTGCGCGGGCCGGACCTGGTGCGGACCGCTCACGCGGGGTTCGTGCTCGCCGGCGACACCAAGGCTCCTCGCGACCTGGAGGTGTGGGGTGCCCGCGGTCCGCTGCTGTGGTGGAACGGCGCCCCGGTGCCGGTGCGGCCCACCGCGTCGGGCAGCGTGGTCGCTTTCCGGCCGTTGCCGGGACCGGCCGACCCGCGCCTGCCCGAGCTCACCGGCTGGCGCTCGGCCCCCGGCTCCCCGGAGGCCGAGCCGGGGTACGACGACTCGGCGTGGCCGCCGGCGGATCGGACGACGACGAACAGCACGACTCCGCCGCCGGCCGGGCAGCCGGTGCTGACCGCGGACGACTACGGCTTCGGCGTCGGCGACGTCTGGTACCGCGGGCGGTTCACCGGGACGCCGGGGGAGCAGCTCAGCCTCCGCTACGGCGGCGGGGGCGCCGGGATGCTCCAGGCGTGGCTGGACGGGCAGTACCTCGGCCAGCACGTCCTGCCGTCCGCGCTGGCCGCGCCGCCGACCACCGGCACCGCGGTGTTCACCGTGCCGGAGGGCCTGCGCGGCGACGGCCCGCACGTGCTGTCGGTGATGGTCCGCAACAACGGCCACAACGAAGACGGCGGCGTCAACGACGCGCACAAGGAGGGCCGGGGGCTGATCTCGTCGTCGCTGACCGGGGTGGCGTGGAAGCTGCAGGGCGGGACGGCGGACCCGGTGCGCGGCCCGCTGAACAACGGCGGGCTCGCGGGCGAACGCGCCGGCTGGCACCTGCCGGACTTCCCGGACCGCGCGTGGCCGCCGGCGGCGGTGCCCGCACCGGCGGCCGATCCGGGGACGACGTGGTACCGCACGACGTTCTCGTTGCGGATCCCGCGCGACCAGGACACCTCGGTGGGCCTGACGATCGGCGACCCGGCGAAGCCCCGCTCCGGCGGCCGCTACCGGGTGCTGGTGTTCCTCAACGGCTGGAACGTCGGCCAGTACATCGGGGACGTCGGCCCGCAGCACACGTTCGTGCTGCCGACCGGGATTCTCGACCCGCACGGCCGCAACACGCTGGCGCTGGCGGTGACCAGCGACGGCGGCCCGGGCAACGGCCTGGAGAAGGTCGCGCTGACCGACCTGGGCACGGCTCGTGGAGGGGTCGCGGTCCGGCCGGTGTCGTCACCGGGCTGGCGGCGGTGAAAGCGCCTTACTGCGGGCGACGATGTGGCCCGCCTTGACGACCAGGTCGCGCGGTGGGCGCGTCACGACGGCGTGGGCCGGGGTCTCCGCGTCGATCACCACGAGGTCGGCCGGCGCGCCCTCGGCGAGGCCGTAGCCGGTCAGGCCGAGGGCTTTCGCGCCGCCGTAGGTGACGGCTTCCAGGGCGACTTCGATGTCCTCGTCGCGGCGGAAGGTGCTGCGGTAGGCCAGGTGCATGGCCCGGTCGAGGAGGTCGCCGCTGCCGTACGGGCTCCACAGGTCCCGGATGTCGTCGTGCCCGCAGGCCACGTTCACCCCGGCCGCGCGCAGCTTCTGCACCGGCGGGACCGGGAAGTCGAAGACGGCGGCCGTGGTGATCGTGATGCCCGCTTCGGCCAGCCCGGCGGCCAGCCGGTCCTGCGTCGCGGCGTCGGCCTGGCCGAGGGCGTAGGCGTGGCTGACCGTCACCCGCCCGGCGAGACCGGCCGCCCGGGTCCGGTCGATGATCAGCTCGAGCTCGAACACGCCGAGCGAGCCGGGGTCGTGCAGGTGCAGGTCGATCCGCACGCCGTGGCGTTCGGCGAGGCCGAAGACGACGTCGAGGTGGCGGACCGGATCGCGGTCCATCCCGGCCGGGTCGATCCCGCCGACGGCGTGCACGCCGAGCTTGATCGCCTCTTCCAGCAGCGCGGCCGTGCCCGGGTTGGCGAGGATGCCGCTCTGCGGGAAGGCGACCTGCTCGACGCTGATCCGCCCGGCCAGCCGCGCGGCGGCGTCGCGGACGACCTCGACCCCGGTGAGGCCGGTCCCGGCGTAGACGTCGGTGTGCGTGCGGACGTGCGTGGTCCCGGCGGCGGCCATGGTTTCCAGCAGCGCGCTGACGCGGGCGGGATCGGGCAGCCCGAGTTCGGTGCGGCGGAGGCGTTCGTCGGCGATCCGGTCGGCCAGCGCGGGCCCGGCGGAGTGCGGCCGCCACGGTCCGCCGTAGAGGGTCTTGTCGAGGTGGCAGTGCGCTTCGACGAGGCCGGGCAGGACGAGGCGGCCGCCGAGCTCGACCACTTCGACGTCCCCGGCGTCTTGGGTGTCGAGACCGGGGCCGATGGCGGCGATGACGCCGTCGCGGACGAGGAGGTCCGCGGGTCCGGCGGTTCTCCAGGGACGGCCGTCGCGCAGCAGAAGTCCGGGCATCGTCGCTCCTCACAGTCGGTTCCGAGCTTCACACACTTCGGTGCGGTTTGGGGGCCGCGGCAGCGGGGTAGAGGTGATCACCAACGCTGAACCCCGTGGAAGGAGCACCTCGATGAGCGCCCCCGACCTGCCCGCGATGCTGCTGACGGCGACGACCGCGGAGCCCCGCCCCGGAACGTTGCGGGTCACGGTCACGGGCGAGATCGACATGGCCACCCGCCCCCGCCTGGACGCGGAACTCGACCGCGCGGTGGCATCGGCTCCCCGGCGGCTGGTGGTCGACCTGCTGGGCGTGGGGTTCTGCGGGGTGACGGGCGTGGCGTCACTGGGCCGCCTGCGGTCCCGCTGTGCGGAGCAGGGCATCGAGCTGGCCCTGAAGTGCTCGGTGGTGGTGCGGCGCGCCCTCGACCGGGCCGCGATCGCCCCGCTGTTCCGGATGGAGGGCCGGCCCGAGCAGCTCATCGCCCGGTGACGGACAACCCGGGATTCAGCGGCGGAACGCCCCCGCCGGAGCACCTCACCGCCCGCCGAACGTCTTCGCCTCCTCGTCCGCCGCGGCCCACTCGCGGTCCGCCGCCGCCCGGTCGCCCGGTTCTCCGCGGCGGACCAGCGCCTCGGCGTGCCGGCGCCGCGAAAACACCACCGCCGGCCAGTGGGCGAGCGCGAGGTTGTGCCGCACCGCGGCCCGCAGGTGCGGCACCGCCCGGCCGGGGTCGCCGGCCGTCAACGCCGTCGTCCCGAGCGGGTGGTGGACCGAGCCGAAGCACGCGACGCCCAGGCTCGCCATCGCCGGCAGCTGCCCGAACGGCGCCAGCAGCTCGTGGACCCGCGCCGCCGTCGCGCGGTCGTCGAGCAGATACGCCGTTTCCGCGGCCCCCGACAGCGACGTCAGCCAAGTGCTCGACCGCGGCAGCGCCCCCAGGTCTTCGCCGCACAGCCGGGCCAGCGCGCCCGCGGCCGTGCGGCGGTCGCCGGCCGAGGCGGCCGCCACCGCGAGGGCCGCGTAGTACGAGTTGTCGATCGGGCTGAGCGTCGGGGAGTGCATCAGGCCGTCCAGCACCGGGACCAGCTCGCCGAGCCGGCCCTGGAACCACCGGATCGCCACCAGCTGCGCGCCGTACCAGCCCAGCGCGTCGAAGTCGCCCGCGGCCTGGCCCACTTCGGCGCAGGCCTGCGCCCCGGCTTCGGCCTCGCGGAACCGGCCGGCGCGGATGGCCAGCATGACCTTGAGCGCGTCGGCCACGAACCCTGCCGCCAGGTGCTTGCGCTCGGCCAGCAGGTCGTCGAGCTCGCCGAGGCGCCGCTCGGCGTGCGGGTCGCCGGCCAGGAACCGGTCGACGGTGTCCCACAGCACGCCCATCACCAGGTCGGTGCGCCGGCCCGTGCGCACCCCGACGAGTTCGGTGGCCAGTGCCTGCCGCAGCGCGGCGTGGTCCGGGCCGAGCAGGCAGTGGTGGGCCAGGCTCAGCGCCTCGGCGTGCGCGACCGGGTCGCCCGCCGCCCGCGTCCGCGCGGCCGCCGCGAGGACGCGCTCGTGCGTGCCGGCCTCGTAGTCCAGTTCGGCCGCGAGCCGGGCCTGCAGCCGGAGTTCCAGTGCTGAGCCCGGAGCCACTTGCTCCAGGGCGTGCCGCAGCCGGGTCAGCAGGGACGCCGCCGCGACGGCCGTCCGGTGTTCGTGCACCCACACCCCGCCCAGGCCGAGGGCCGCGCGGGCGAGGGCGGCCGGGTCCCCGGCTCGTTCGGCCCGCACGTAGGCGGTTTCGAAGTGCTCCCGGCTGGTCCGGAGGTCGCCGTCCTCGAGCAGGGCGTGCTCGCCCGCGGTGAGGGCGTCGTCGGTCACCACCGCGGCCGCCCGGGTGGCGAGCAGCGCCGGGTGGTGGGCGAGCACCTGGCGGTGTACCTGCGCCAGCACCGGGGACGGCTCCACCCCGGACGCGGTGATCAGCCCGTGCCGCGCCCGGCGGAACGCTTCCAGGGCGTCGCTCTGCCGCCCGGCCCGGTAGAGCGCCGTCATCAGCTGCGCCCACAGCCGTTCGTGGCCGGGGAACGCGGCGGTCAGCGCCTCCAGCTCGGCGATCAGCCCGGTGTCCTCGCCGAGCGCGAGGTCGGCGTCGATCCGGTCCTGGACGGCGTTGTGCCGCAGCCGGTCGAGCCGCATTCCTTCCGCCGCCAGGGTTTCGACGCCGCCGAACTCCTCGTAGGCGGTGTGGCCGCGCCACAGGTCCAGCGCGGCGGCCAGCCGCTCCCGGGCGGCCGCGGGCTCCCCGGCGGCCAGCTCCCGCCGTCCGTCGGCGGCGAGCTGTTCGAACCGCGCGGCGTCGAGGGCCTCCGGCGCGAGGTGCAGAACGTAGCCCGGCGGCCGGGTGCGGATCGCCTCCGCGCCGACCGTGCCGCGCAGCCGCGAGAGGTACGTCCGCACCGTGCGGTCCGCGTGTGCGGGAGCCTCCTCGCCCCACAGCGCGCGGCCCAGCGCGGGAACGCTGACCACCCGGCCCGCCTCGGCGGTCAGCACGGCCAGCAGGGTCCGCAGGCGCGGGCCCCCGACGTCCCGCGGCTCGCCGTCCAGCCGCACTTCGAACGGTCCCAGCACCCCGAGGTCCACCCCGCCCATGCCCGCCCCTCCGCGACGCGGGTATCCCGCGCGCTCCGGCGTACAGGAGCGGGCCGGACGCCGTGGGATACATCCGACGCCCGAGTGATTCTGCGTCGACGAACTGTCGATGGATTGTCGACGGGCGCTGCGAAGCTCGGCAGGCGCGGACCGGGAGGGTCCGCGGCCACCGGTTCTTCGGGAGGAAGTCCATGAAACGCATGATTCGGGGTCTCGCACCGGGTTTCGCCCTCGCGGCGACGGGCGCGGCGGTGCTGGCGGGCGCGCCGGCGGCGAGCGCCGCACCGGCGCACACCGCGGCGGTCCTCGAGGTGAAAAGTGCCACTTGGGGCCAGCTGCACGTCGGAGACTGCGAGCAGGACAACGGCACCATGGTCATCCGGTCGGACGGCACGGGTGACTGGAGCGCGACGACGCTGACGTTCCAGACGCACTCCGGCGACGTCTGGCACTCCAGCTTCGACTTCAAGACCACGGCCGGGACGAAGCTGTTCTCGGCGGGCACGTTCGACAGCCCGCGGATGGACGACGGCAACCCGCCGCCGCGCTACTTCTGGACGAAGCACTTCACTTACGACGCGTCGCTCTTCAGCGCTGTCAACATCTTCAAGACCATCCAGCACTCGAGCTGCTGATCACGGAACCGCCCCGGGTCACGGTCCGCCGGGGCCCAGGGCGGTGCCCGCGACGGCGCCGCCGGGGCGGGGTTCCTTGAGCTCGACGAACATCGCGTGCGTCGGCGTGGCGCCGACGTTCTCGCCCGCGTGCTCCTGGGCCGCGACCCAGCGCACCGCACCGGCGGGCAGTTCGACGCCGACCTCGCGGCCGCCGGCGGAGATCCGGCGGCTGAACGCGCTCAGCGTGACCATCACCGTGTCGGGGTGGCGGTGCGGGGCGGTCCGGTCGCCGGGGGTGTCCTGGTACTCCAGGACCCGCACCCGCTCGTTTTCGAAGACCACCCGGTACAGCTCGGGATTCGTTTCGGCCGGGTCACCGGTCATGGCCGCCTCCTTCGTGGGACGTGAGTACCATGATGGCATGGAGATACCGTATGAGTCCACGGGCCGCAGCAGGCAGAAGGGCCGGACGCGCGCGGCACTGGTCGCGGCAGCGCACGAGTTGCTCGCGAACGGCGTCTCCCCGACGGTCGAGGACGCCGCCGAAGCGGCCGGGATCTCCCGCACCACGGCCTACCGGTACTTCCCGAACCAGCGCGCACTGCTGCTGGCGGCGTACCCGGAGATCTCCGGCGACGCGGGCCTCCTGCCCCCGGACGCGCCCGCCGACCCGGCCGCCCGCCTCGACCTGGTGATGCGGGCGTTCCTCGAGTTCACCCTGCGCTGGGAGCCCCAGCTGCGCGCGCAGCTGCGGCTGTCCCTTGAGCCCGGCGCACCGCAACCGGTGCTGCGGCGCGGCCGGGCGATCCGCTGGATCGAGGAGGCACTGGCCCCGCTGGCGGACACGCTGGACGTCCACGCGCTGGCGGTGGCCATCCGCTCGGCGACGGGCATCGAGTCGCTGGTGTGGCTCACCGACATCGGCGGCCTCGACCGCCCCCAAGCGGCCGAGGTCCTCGCCGGTTCGGCCCGCGCGATCCTGCGCGCGGCCCTCGAGCAGGCGGCTAGCTGATCGGCACCGTCGCGGTGCAGGAGCTCGTGCCGTTGTCGAAGGTCGCGGCCGCGGTGCCCGCGTACATGGTCGGCACGGCGGTGGTCGACGGCATCGTGAAGGTGGTGTTCCCGGTCGTCGCCGCCGTCTGGGAGTACACCGTGTGCGTCGCCGAGCCGGCGCGGTAGGAGATCCGCAGGGAGACCTTGCCCGCGACGTCGCCGATGTACGGCCCCGACGTGGTGTACCCGCTGATGATGCGGTGGTAGCTGCCGTCGGTCTCGTACCGGAGCGTGAACGTGCCGCTGAAGCCGCCCGCCTTGCAGATGGCCGTCCGCTGGACGATCGTCGCCGCCTCGGCCGGCGTCACCAGCACCGTTGCACCGGCCAGCAGCGCGACCAGCCCGGCCTGTACCGCAGTCTTCATCTTTCTTCCTCCCTCTCGCATCTTGTGATCCTGCCCGGTGCCGCTTCCGTTCCGCTTCCCTTCAGGTGGTGGTGCGGACCAGGTGGACGGGGCAGGCGGCGTGGTGCAGCAGGGCCTGCCCGGTGGAGCCGAGCAGCAGCCCGGGGAAGCCGCCGCGGCCGCGGTCGCCGACGACGACCAGCTGGGCGGCGCCGCTGCGTTCGAGCAGTTCCTTGCGCGGATGGGCGTGGACGACGATCTGTTCGACTGCGACGTCCCCGGTGTCGTGGGCGTCCACCCGTTCGCCGAGCAGCCGGCGTCCGGCCTCGGCGACGCATCGGGGATCCCGGTGCGGCGGCGGACTGTCCGCCCAGGCGTGCAGGACGATCAGCGGAGCTCGCCGCGCCCGCGCTTCGGCGACGGCGGTCGCCAGGACGCGGGCACCGGCCTCGCTGCCGTCGATCCCGGTGACGACGGGTCGCGAGGCGGCGCCGGGCTCGTCCCAGCTGTCCCCGCGCACGACAACGGTGTCACAGCGAGCATGCGTCCCGACGGCGGCGGCGACCGACCCGGCGAGCAGGCTGGTGAGCCTGCCGTGCCCGGTGGACCCGACGACGAGCAGCGCGGCGGACCGCGAGGCCTCGACCAGCGCCTGGGCGGCGCGATCGGGATCGAGCCGCGTGGTGGCATCGGGCACCCCTTGCGCGGCGGCGAGTTCCTGAGCGGTCCGCAGCGCCCGGCGCCCGCGGGCCCGCAGGGCGTCGACCATCTCCTCGGGCGGAGGCACCACACCCCCGGCGAGAAGGGCGGGGACGTCGAGGGCATGCACGATCTCGAGCGGAGCACCCCGAAGCCGGGCGGCCCGGGCAGCCCACCGAACGGCATCGAGCGACTCGCCCGACCCATCCACCCCGGCAACAACCCTCAACCCGGCAGCGGCGGTCATTTCCAAGACTGTAGGCCCGCACGCCCACCCCCGGGACGCTTTTACCGCAGCCGGGCCCACCCAGCCTGCTGCCCCCACCCAGCCCGTCGCCCACCCCGGTCTGCCGCCGCGCGTCCATTCGAGGACGAGGGTGGGTGGTGTCCGGTCGCGGGGTGGGGGTGGGTCCGGCAAGATCGGCGGCGGTCCCAACCCCGGAGGAGCCGATGGCGGTGCTGGTCGTGGCGGCGGCGGTGCTCGGCCTGGTCGTCGGGTCGTTCCTCAACGTCGTGATCCACCGGGTGCCGCGCGGCGAGTCCGTGGTCCGCCCGCCGTCGCGGTGTCCCGGCTGCGGGCAGGACATCAAGGCCCGGCACAACGTCCCCGTCTTCGGCTGGCTCGCGCTGCGCGGCCGGTGCGCCGCCTGCGGTACCCGGATCAGCGTCCGGTACCCCCTCGTCGAGCTCGCCACCGCAGTCCTCTTCGCGCTCCTGGCCCTGCGGCTCGACCCGCCGGACCTGCTCGCCTTCCTGTACCTCGGCGCGATCGGCATCGCACTCGCCGTCATCGACCTCGACTGCCGGCGCCTGCCGAACGCGATCGTGCTGCCGTCCTACCCCGTTCTGGTGGTCCTGCTGACGGCGTCGGCCTGGTACCGCGGCGACTGGTGGTCACTCGCCCGCGCCGGCATCGGCGGCGCCGCGCTGTTCACCTTCTACCTCCTCCTCGCGCTGGCCTACCCGGCCGGCATGGGCTTCGGCGACGTCCGGCTCGCGGGCCTCCTCGGCGGGATCCTCGCCTACCTCTCCTGGGGGACGCTGCTGATCGGGGCGTTCGGCGGCTTCCTGCTCGGCGCCCTCGCCGGCGTCGTCGTGCTGGCCACCGGCAAGGGCGGCCGCAAGACCGCGCTGCCGTTCGGGCCGTTCATGATCGCCGCCGCCCTCCTGGCGATCTTCGCGGCCGGCCCGCTCGGCGACGCCTACCAGCGGCTGACCGGCCTGGCCTGACCGGTCACCGGTTCCCCGACCAGCTCAGCACCGACACCTGACGCGCTCCCGGCACCGGATTCGTCGGATCACCGTCCACATAGGCCACCCGCGCGCGGGCGGCCGGAACACCACCCGGCGCGCAGGTGGCCGAACCCGCGCACACGTACGCCGAGAGGTAGACCCCGAAGACGAACCCGGGCGAGTCGTCCGGCACCTCGATGACCGCCCCGGTGAACGTCACGCTCCCGGTCTCCTTCACCCACAACGACCGCGCGATGACGCCGAAGCGGAAGATCGGCTCGGTCGCGTTGTTCAGCGTGACGTCCAGGACGGCCTTGGGCGCGTACGTCGTCCCCTGCACGTAGAACCGGTTCCCGGAGTTGTTCACCGTCGTGACCAACGCACACGCCGCGCTGCTGCTGTACATGAGCTGGGTGCACCCGCTCTCCGCGCGCAACGCGGGCGGGGTGTAGGTGAGCTCCAGCTGCAGCGCATCCACCAGTTCCGTGCCCTCGTGCTTCACGGTCACGCCGTAGCTCAGCTGCCCGCCGGTGAAGGTGCCGTCGTACACCGCCTGCGCCAGCTGGTTCGTCACGTCGGTGACGTCGGTCGCGGGCGTGCCATCGCTCGGCGTGGACAAGCTCAGCGTGATTGGCGAACTGCCCGCGGGAGTGAACTGGGCGGTGCGGGTGTCCTTGTTCGCGCCCTGGTCGTTGCGGTGGGTGACGCGGATCTTCGCCGAAGTCAGGATCGTCCCGGCGGGCGGCACCGCGGCGGGGGCGAAGCCGGTTGCGGTCAGCGCGGCACTGCCGCCACCCTTGCCAGGCGAAACCCATGTCGCGCCGGTGTCGTCCACTGTGGACAGAGAGGCTGCCGTGCCGGTGAAGCCGCCGGTCACCGAACCGGGGCCGAGCGTCGCCGTCACCGGAGATTCCGCGCCCGAGGTCAGCCCGTACACGGCCACCGGCGGCCGGTCCGCACGGTACGTTCCGCAAATCTCCGCCTGCCCCGCCTTCACCGCCAGCCGGCTGTCGCCGCCGAAGACGAACTGGACGCCGACCGCCTTCGCGTCGTCGATCGGGTTGTCACAGGCACCGGGGATCTTCGCCGGGACCGGCGGCTTGGCGATGATCCGCCCGCTCTCGTCCACCGGCGTGCCCGCGACCAGGTAGCCGTTGTCGATCGTCCACACGTCGTCGCCGGCGAGCAGCGACGGCGGCCGGACCGAGGCGCTGTTGCGGAAGTCGAAGTAGTACGTGCCGGGCGTGAACCAGAACGTGCTGTCCTTGCACTTGCTGCTGCTCGACATCATCGCCGACAGCCCGGCCGCGTCGTCGTAGAACCCGGGCTGGAACGTCACCAGCGAGCCGGACCTGGTGCACGGCGGCAGCGCCTGGCGCGGCGGTACGGACGTCAACGCCGGCGCGTAGCCGGGGTCCGCGCCGAGGCTCGACCCGCCGTAGCCGCAGGACGTCGCGGGCGTGCTCCGGATCGTGCCCGAGCAGGCGCCGCGGGCGTACACCGCGGTGTTCGTGTCGAGCGCGCCGTTGACCACGCGGATGTTCGAGTTCGAGTACACGATGCCGTGCACCTTGAACGACGACCCGGTCGGCTGCTGGATGGTGAGCCCGTCCTCGCCGCCGGTCCCGAGGGTGAGGATCGCGTTGCCCGGCCGGTTGCACACGCTCAGGGACGGGCACTGGATCTGCACTTTCGCCGGATCGGCGGTGCACGACACGGCGGCCGAGCCGGCGCTGCCGAAGTTCGGCAGCGTCAGCGTGTCCGACGCGCCGAAGCAGTGTTCGCCGGGCGCGCCGGTGAACGTGCTGGTGCGGATCGCGTTGATCCCCGCCTGCAGCGCCCCGTCGGCCGTGTAGGCCGACGCCGCCTGGTCGCGCAGGTTCACCGTGGTGCGGACGCTGGTGTCGGCGAACGACAGCAGCGCGCCGAGCACCACCGCGATCACCGTGACCAGCACGAGCACCAGCGGCAGCGCGGCCCCGGTGTCGTCGCCCTTCCACCGGCGGGTCATGTCTGCCTCCGTTGCCCGAACAGGGTGATGGGGTAGGGGTCGGCGCGGCGCGCCACGGCGGTGAAGGTGAACTTCACCCACAGCGGGACGGCCGCGGCGGTGCACGGGCTCGAGCAGGTGATCGCGGGTGTGCCCGGGACGACGTTGTGTGCGACGACCGAGTCCGACGAGGGCGCGGAATCCAGGCAGCGCAGGCGGTGCAGCTCGGTCCCGGCGAGGTAGTAGGCGACGATCGCGGTCCGCCGGGTCGCGGTCGGCGTGCCGGTGTCCCAGTCGTCGGACAGCAGGCGCACCAACGAAACCGGCGTCGCGGCCGTGCCGCACACCTGCCCGCCGCTGTCGTAGGCGGCGCCGAGCTGGACCGACGGCGAGTACGGGACCTGGCCGTTCGCGACCTGGCCCGAATAGTCGCGCAGCCCGACCGCGGCGACGTCCTGGGCGAAGAACGCCGAGCTCTGCTGGGCGTCGTGCGACACGGCCAGGCGGGCCGACGTCGCATCGGTGTTGCGGATCGAGACGATCACCGCGTTGGCGATCGGCGCGGCGACCACTCCGAGGATCACGACGACGACCAGCAGTTCGATGAGCGTGAACCCGGCGTCGGACCGGCGGCTCAGCACAGCGCCTCCCCGAGCCCGCACCGCTTGCGCACCACGACCTCCAGGCGTTCGCTCGCCCGCCCGTCGACGCTGGCGACCTGGAGGGTCACCTGCTGCAGCCCGCTGTCGGTGCCGCAGGTCGCCGACCACGCCGAGCCGGTCCAGTACTTCACCGACGTCACCGAGCCGGTGAACCCGGACGGCACGGTGAATCCGGCGGGCGCGGCGTACTTCGCGGGCGCGGCGCACGGGAAGTACCCGCCCGCCAGGACGGCCTCGCCGAAGTCGCGCACCCCGGCCCCGGCCGTCGCCTGCTTGCGGTGGACGTCGGACATGAACGCGCTCACCCCGATCCCGCCGACGACCGCGAGGACGGCCACGCCCAGGATCGCCACCGCGACCAGCAGTTCGAGGAGGCTCTCGCCCCGGTCGCCGGTGCCCATCAGAGGTGCACCTGGCCGAAGATGCCGTACATCGCCGAGACGAGCGCGACCGCGACGAACCCGACGACCAGCCCCATCACGACGATGACGGCCGGCTCGAACAGCGCGGTGAGCTTCTTCAGCCGGTAGTCCAGCTCGCTCTCGTAGTACTGGGCGGTCACCTCGAGCTGGGTGTCGAGCGTGCCGGTGTCCTCGCCGACCCGGATCATCTGCGCGGCGGTCACCGGGAACAGTCCCGAGCCGGTGAGCGGGCGGGCCAGGCCCTCGCCGTTGAGCACCGCCTGCGCGACCCGGCCGAGCGCGCGCATGAACACGCGGTTGCGCAGCGAGTCCGTCGCGACCCGCAGGGCCTCCGGCAGCGGCACCCCGGCGCTCACCATCGACGACAGGATCCGGCAGAACCGCTCGACCAGCGCGTGCCGCACGGTCGGGCCGATCGCCGGGACGCCGAGCAGCGCGCGGTCGCGGGCGTACCGGCCGCCGGGCGTGCGCACGGCGACCAGGTACCCCGCGATGCCGGCGAACAGCCCGGCCAGTAGCGCCCACCACCAGTGGCCGAGGAAGTCGGTGACGGCCAGCAGCATCCGCGTCGGCAGCGGCAGCTTCGCGTTCAGGCTGGCGAAGAACGACTTGAACCGGGGGAGGACGAAGGTGGCGAGTACGACGACGGTGACGACCGACATCAGCGCGATCATCGCCGGGTAGATCAGCGCGGCCTTGATCTTGCGCCGGGCTTCGAGGTCGCGCTCGAGGTAGCCGGCGAGCTGGTCGAGGACGACGTCGAGCTGCCCGGTGAGCTCCGCCGAGCGCAGGATCTCGCGGTAGAACTCGGGGAAGATCTTCGGGTGCCGGTCGATGCAGTCCGACAGCCGGTCGCCGCCGCGCAGGCCCTGCCCGACGTCCCGCAGCATCCGGGCCACCGAGGAGTTCGCGGCCTCCTCGCCGAGGATGTGAACCGCGTCGATCAGCGGGAGCCCGGCCCGGACGAACGCGCCGAGCTGGCGGGAGAGGTGCATGACGACCTCGCGCTTGACCCGCGGCGCGGTCAGCTCCAGGCTCAGCACGCTCTTCTTCTCGGTGATCTCGATGTCGCGCAGTTCGCGTTCGTACAGCGCGAGGACGGCGGAATCGGCGTCGGCGGCCTTCTGCACCCCGCGGGTGCGCTGCCCGTCCGGGCCGGTGGCGACGTAGGCGTACCGGTTCATCGGGCGCCTCCGGTGAGGTAGATCGACCGCAGCACCTCGGCCGGGGTGGTGACGCCCTCGGCCACCAGCCGCAGGGCCTCGTCCTGCAGCGTCCGCATGCCTTCCTTGCGGGCCAGTTCGTGCACCTCGCGGTGCGGCGCGCTCTCCAGCACCAGCGTGCGGATGCCTTCGCTGACCGGCATCAGCTCGTAGACGCCGGTGCGGTCGAGGAACCCGGTCTGCGCGCAGAAGTTGCAGCCGGCCCCGCGGACGAACCCGCCCGCCGGGCCGTCCGCACCCAGGGCGTCCAAAAAGGACATCTCCTCGGCGGACGGTTCGTAGTACTCACTGCAGCGCGCGCAGATCCGCCGGACGAGCCGCTGGGCGAGCACCGCGGTGACCGAGGACGCCACGAGGAAGTTCTCGATCCCCATGTCCAGGAGCCGGTGCAGCGCCGACGCGGCGTCGGTGGCGTGCAGCGAAGAGAGCACGAAGTGGCCGGTCAGCGCGGACTGCACGGCGATGCGCGCGGTGTCGACGTCCCGGACCTCGCCGACCAGGATGACGTCCGGGTCCTGGCGCAGGATCGACTTGAGGCCGTCGGCGAAGGTGACGCCGGTCTGCTCGTTGATCTGGATCTGGTTGATCGAGGACATGGTGTACTCCACCGGGTCCTCGATGGTCATGATGTTGCGCTCGCTGCTGTCGAGCTCGCTCAGCGAGCCGTAGAGCGTCGTGGTCTTGCCGCTGCCGGTGGGCCCGGCGCAGATCACCATGCCGTAGGGCGACTGCAGCACCGACGTGTAGCGCGCGGCCATCTCCTCCGGCATCCCGAGCTGGCGCAGCCGGAACAGCGGGCGGCTCTTGTCCAGCAGCCGCAGCACGACCTTCTCGCCGCCGACGACCGGCGTGCTGGCCACCCGGATGTCCACCGGGCGGTCTTCGACGTCCATGCTGATCTGGCCGTCCTGCGGGCGGCGGCGCTCGACGATGTTCATGCCGGCGAGGATCTTGATCCGGCTGGTCACCGCGGGCCCCATCGAGCCGGGCAGGTCGAGGACGTCGTGGAGGACGCCGTCGATGCGGTAGCGGACGCGGATCCGCTCGGCCTGCGGCTCGACGTGGATGTCGGACGCGCGGTCGCGCAGCGCCTGCTTGATCATCAGGGCGACGACGTGCACGACGGGCGCATCGTCGTTCGCGGTGGCCGGCGCTTCGGTGCGGGCCGCGTCGCGGCGGACGGCGTCGCGGGCTTCGAACGCTTTGATCTGCTGGTCGACGCCGGTGAGCGCGCGGTAGGTGCGGCCGATGGTGGCCAGGATGTCCGCGCGTCCGGCGACGGCGACGGTCACCGGCCGGCCGAGCGCCTGCTGCAGCGCCGGGGCGGTGGCGGCGTCGGCCACCGCGACCAGCACGGTGTCGTCGCGGACGGCCAGCGGGATGGCGCAAAGTTCGCGGGCCTGCGCCTCGCCGAGCAGGTCGGCGGCGGCGCGGTCCGGGGTCACCGTGCGGAGGTCGACGGTCCGGGCGCGGAGTCTCATGCCGGCACGCTCCGGGGCCGCGGGGCGATGTCCTGCGGGTGGAGGCTGCGCGCGGCGGCGTCGGCGGGGGTGACGAGTCCGGCGGCGACGAGCTGGGACAGCGACTGCTCCAGCGTCACCATGCCTTCGCGGCGCCCGGTCACCAGCGCGTTGCGCAGCTGGTGCGGCTTGCCCTCCTTGATGAGGTTGCGGACGGCGGTGTTGGCCACCAGGACCTCGAAGGCGGCGACGAGGCCGCCGCCGATGCGGGGGAGCAGCCGCTGGTACACGATCCCGGTGAGGGCAGCGGCGAGCTGCACGCGAACCTGCTCCTGCTGCCCGGCCGGGAAGACGTCGATCATCCGCGCTAGGGACTGCGCGGTGTCGTTGGTGTGCAAGGTGGCGAAGACGAGGTGCCCGGTCTCGGCGATGGTGAGGGCGAAGCGGATCGACTCGAGGTCGCGCATCTCGCCGACCAGCAGGACGTCGGGGTCCTCGCGCAGGGCGCTGCGCAGCGCGGCGGGGAAGGATTCGGTGTCGGTGCCGACCTCGCGCTGGTTGACCGCGGAGCGCCGGTGCTCGTGGACGTACTCGATCGGGTCCTCGACGGTGAGGATGTGGCAGGCGCGTTCGGAGTTGATCCGGTCGATGACGGCGGCGAGCGTGGTCGACTTCCCGGAGCCGGTCGGCCCGGTGACGAGCACGAGACCCTGGTGCCGGCGGGCGAAGTCGGCGAGGACGGGCGGCAGGCCGAGATCGGCCATGCCGGGGATGCGGCGCGGGATCATCCGCAGCGCGACGACGGTCTCGCCGCGCTGGGTGAAGGCGTTCCCGCGGACGCGGGCTTCGTCGCGCCAGCCGAAGGAGAAGTCGAATTCGCGGGTGGCGCGCCAGGCGAGGGCCTGGTCGTCGGTGAGGAGCTCGGCGAGCAGGGCGCGGGTGTCCTCACCGGTGAGGACGGGCTGGCCGGGGACCGCGGAGAGGTCGCCGTGCACGCGCAGCTGGGGCGGCAGTCCGGCGGTGAGCAGCAGGTCGGTGCCACGCGCGTGCCACAAGGCCTCGAGCAGGCCGTCGACGCGGCTGCCGATCTGGGTGGGCATGGTTTCCCTCCGGGGCGAGGTGCGTCCGTGGGGGTGGGTCGCCCACCCCCACGGAACGGTTCAGTGGGTGCAGGCGCCGGCGGCCGTGACGACCCCGGCGGTGATGGAGATCGTGTAGCCGTTGGTGGTCGACGGCTCGTCCTTCAGGTAACCGGCGGTCTTCAGCGCGGCCGGGCTGGCGGCATAGCTGCCGGTCTTGGCGTAGTAGGCCTCGTTGGCGGTCTCGACGCTCTTCCAGTCGGCGTTGCACGCGGCGGCCTTGCCGTCGCCGTTGAACGCCTGCACGGCGAACACGACGACCCCGGCGAGCACGCCCAGGATCACGACGACGATGAGCAGTTCGATCAGGGTGAAGCCGTCTTCGTCGGCGCGGGCGGAGCGCAGTCTTTCCAGCATGGTTCATTCCTTTGCGTTGCAGGGTTCGAGGGGTGTTCCGGAATCAGCAGGCGGCCACCTCCGGAGAGCGCGTCCCCTTCCAGGAACCGGCCGTGGCGCGCACGCTCACGTAGACCTTGTTGTTGCCGGGCAGGGGGATGGTGGCCGAAGTGGTCGTGGCGGTGCCCGCGGTGGAAACCGGGCCGCCCGCCGTGCTCGCGGTGAGGAGCTCGAACCCGGGCGGCAACGGGGTCGGGGAGGTCCAGTGGAGCGTGGCCGAGGGACCGCTGCCGTTGCCGTTGTTGCACTTCGCCGAGTCGACGACCGGCTGGCCGGGCGTCTGCAGCTTGAGCCCCGCCGCATACCCGGTGCCGGGGCCGGACTTCAGCCAGGCCGCCTCCGCTCGCGCCGCGCCGGTCCCGGTCAAGCCGGTGATCACCGTGGTCCACGCGGCCGCCACCATCGCGGCCGCGAAGACCACCCGCGGCGCGCTCATCCGCTCACCACCGTGACCGTCACCGGGATCGTGA
This sequence comes from Amycolatopsis sp. NPDC004772, assembly GCF_053601215.1. Taxonomy (NCBI): domain Bacteria; kingdom Bacillati; phylum Actinomycetota; class Actinomycetes; order Pseudonocardiales; family Pseudonocardiaceae; genus Amycolatopsis; species Amycolatopsis sp. NPDC004772. Next base: position 11,305 of record NZ_JBSGBK010000099.1, on the reverse strand, counting down.
ACACCGCGCCCTGGCAGCCGTCGTCGGAAGCCGTGCTCATCGAGACCGCGCCCGTCAGCGTGAGGGTCGTGCTTCCGCCCGCGGGCACCGGCGCGTTGGGCGACTGCGCGGTCCAGCTCACGCCGGTCGTCGTGCAGGTGCCGGTGCCGTTGGCTCCCGTCGGCGTCCCGTTCGCCACGATCGTGCTGACCTTGACCGGGTACGGGTTCGGGTTGCCGACCAGGATCTTGGCGTCGCCCACCGGACCGCCGGGGTAGAGCGGCCCGCTCGTGAGGGCCGAGGCCGGCACCGTCCCGGTCGTCGGCGCGGCCGCCGTTCCGGCCTTCGCGTTCGCCGCCCCGGAACCGGAGCTCGTCCACGCCGCGACGGCGATCCCGCCGCCCAGCGTCGCGCCGACCACCGTGGTGACCACGAGCACGCGGCGCAGGGTCGGGTTCTTCATGGCTTGACCGCCGTTCCTGTGTACGTCAACGGAAAGGTGAGCGACCGGCACGCCTCGGGGGTGCCGGGCAGCATGCGGGTGGTGAGGGCGACGTCGGCGGTGCCGTCACGGGGCACCGGCACCGGCCGGGCGAGCGGGTCGACCTGCACCGAGGTGGCCGGGCAGGCCGGGACCGGGCGGCCCCGGCTGTCGACGGGTTTGCCGACCGCGGCCGTCACGGTCTGGACGAGGATGGGGAAGTTCTCGGCGTTGGCCAGCCGGATCCACCGGGTCCCCGTCGCGCCGGGCACCAGCGCGGTGGCCCGGCCGGGCACGTCGGCGATGCCGAACTGCTTGATGCCGTTGCCGTTCGCGGTGTTCGCCACCGGCGTGGGGCCGATCGCGAACCACGTGATCACGACGGCCGCGAGCGCGCCCGCCGGAACGCTGCTCCGCCACCTGGACATCGGGGTCCTTCCAGGGAAGGGCGGGGCGGTGGTTGGCGCACCGCCCCGCCGTCGATCAGGAGGCGTTCGAGGCGAGGGTGGCGGTGAGCGGCAGCACGAAGGTCTGGCTCTTGCAGGCGTCGGTGGCGTTGGCGTTCATCGTCGCGTGCAGGGTGTAGGTCTTGGAGCCACCGGCCGCGATGGTGCCGGTGGTGTCCGCGGGGACGGCGCTCGTGACGGTGCCCGCGGCGCAGCCGTTGACCGCGTTCGAGGAGCCGGCGCTGATCCCGGTGACCACGACGGGGTAGTCGTTCGGGTTGTCGACGGTCACGGTGAAGTCGGTGCCGCCGCCCGGGTAGAGGGCGCTGCCCGAACCCGCGGGCGTGATCGCCGAGTTGACCGACGTGGTCGACGACACCGAGCCGGTGCCGTTGCCGGTGCTCGTCCAGGCCGCGTAGGCGACACCGGCGACGACCACCGCTCCGGCGGCACCGAGGACGATCGCGGACCGCTTGCTGATCTTGCGCATGAGGTTCTCCTGGGAGCTGTTCCATCGGGAAGGCCGGGCTCGGTCGCGGTCCGGCTGGTCCGGTGTGGACCGTCACGATGAGTGTGCGAATTCCCCGGCGATCCTCTCCCCGGGCGACCGGCCCGACTGCGAAGGTCCGAGGTCCCTTGTCAGGGGCGGCCCGGCGTGTTACGCGCGCGGGATCGAGTCGCGGCGACGTCGTTTCACGCCGAAAAAGTTCCGATGCGCGACCGTGACCTGCTGCTTTTCCGACCCGTTCGGCCGAATGGCGGAAACCGTCCCGTGATCTTCCGCGGGGGTTGTCGGCGATCTTGAGCGGCCTCTGCGGTGGCGGTCGGGTCGCGCCTCCCGGCGATGACGGTTCGTGACAATTGAACATGTTCAACTCCTGCGGTACGGTCGGGACCATGAAGGTCGTGATTCCGGGCGGCACCGGGCACCTGGGCCGGGTGCTGAGCCGCGCGCTGGTCGAGCAGGGGCACGAGGTCGTGGTGCTGACCCGGCGGGAAGCCCGGCCGGAGCCGGACGTGCGGCACGTCCTCTGGGACGGCCGCGGTCCGGGCCCCTGGACGGCGGAGGTCGACGGCAGCGACGTCGTCCTCAACCTGGCCGGCCGGTCGGTGAACTGCCGGTACACGCCGGAGAACCTGCGCGAGATGCTGGACTCCCGCGTCGACTCGGCGCGGGTGGTCGGCGGCGCGATCGCCCGTGCGGCCCGGCCGCCGCGGGTGTGGCTGCAGATGAGCACGGCCACGATCTACGCGCACCGGTTCGACGCGCCGAACGACGAAACCACCGGAGCACTGGGCGGCGACGAGCCGGACGTGCCGGCCTACTGGTCCTCCAGCGTCGACATCGCCAAGGCGTGGGAACGCGAGCAGCGCGAGGCGGAGACCCCGGGCACCCGCAAGGTGGCGCTGCGCACGGCGATGGTGATGAGCCCGGAGCCCGGCGGAGCGCTGGCGATGCTCCTGCGCCTGACGCGCTGGGGCCTCGGCGGCCCGGTCGCGGGCGGCGGGCAGTACATGTCGTGGATCCACGAGGACGACCTGGTCCGCGCGATCGGCTTCCTGATCGAGCGGGAGGAGATCAGCGGCCCGGTGAACCTGGCGGCTCCGCAACCGTTGCCGTACCGCGAATTCCTACGCGCTTTGCGGGCGGCGGCGGGAGTACCGGTGGGCCTGCCGGCGACGAAGTGGATGGCGGAGATCGGCGCATTCGTCCTCCGCAGCGACACGGAGCTGCTGCTGAAGAGCCGCCGCGTGATCCCGGGCCGGCTGACGGAGGCGGGATTCTCGTTCGGCTACCCGGAATGGCCGGCCGCGGCGGAGGATTTGGTCCGGCGCGCTCGCCGGCCGTTGAGGGTGGGCTGAGCCCGCCCCCGGTCTCGACCCGGGGCCCGGATGCTCGGCCGAGGCAGGCGTTGTCCCGGATCCGCTGAGTCCACTGAGGACGAACGGCATCGGCTTGGCGCTCGCCGAGTCTGCCGAGGACGGTCGGCCGAGCCGGCGTTGCCCCGGGGCCACTCGGGGCGGTCAGCGGAGGTCGGTCGGCTGAGCTGGCGTTGCCCCGGGGCCACTCGGGGAGTCAGCGGAGGTCGGTCGGCCGAGCTGGCGTTGCCTGGAGCTACGCGGGGCGGTCTGCCGAGGACGGTCGGCCGAGCCGGCGTTGCTCCGGAGCCGCCGGGGCCACTCGGGGCGGTCAGCCGAGGTCGGCGTTGTCCCGCAACCGCCGCAGGACCAGGGCCAGGTGGAGGCGGAACCGTCCGGCCGGCGAGTCGACCTCGAAGCCCAGCACCGCCTCCGCGCGCGCGAGCCGGGCCGGCATCGTGCTGTGGTGACGGTGCAGCGCCGCGGCGGCCTTGCGGGCCGAACCCGTCGCGCACAAGGCGTCCAACGCCGCCAGCGTGTCTGCGCCGTGGGGTTCGGCCGCGAGGCGGTCGAGGGCCCGGACGTCGGCCAGCTCCGCGAGTTCCGTGGGGGCCAGCTTGTCCGCGAGCGCGGCCAGCCCGCCGAGCCGTTCCCACCACACGACCGGCTCCGCCGCGGAGGTGAACCGCAGCGCCGTCCGGGCGGCCGTCCACGAACGGGCGACCTCGATGGCCGGCCCCGCTGGGCCGACACCCGCGCGGGCGCCCTCCGGCAGCGAGGCGACCTCGCCCGGCAGCAGGACGGCCCGCACCCCGCCCAGCCGCGCCGAACGGCCCGCGAGCGCGTCGACGCCCGTGCCCGCGAGCACCCGCAGCCGGGTCGCCGGACCGAAGCCGAGCAGGTGCAGGGCACGGGACCGTTCGACGGTGCCGGTGTCCTCGGACAGCACCAGCTCGACCAGCGCCGGATCCCCGAGTTCGGGCCGCGGCACACCGGAGTGCTCCAGCAGGATCGCGGCGGCGATGGCGAACCGTTCGAGCAGCATGTCATCGAGGGGGAGGGGCGCGCCGTCCCGCGCCACCCACACGACGACACCGCCTTCGAGCGCCCGCGTGGCCGCTCCCATCGGCGCCGCACCCGGGGTGACGACGTCGCGGCCCGGCGCCGCCCGCAGCGACAAGCCTTGGCCGGGAGCATGCACGCCGACGGGACACCCGGCGAGCTCGGCGGTGCTGCGCACCAGAGCATCGACTCCGGAGCGGCCGGTGATCAGGCGGTCGAAGAACCCGATCACCCGCACGGCGTTCTCGGCGTCGGCGTCGAGCCCGGACAGCCGCAGCAGCAGGCCTTTCATCCCGCCACGATAGGCGCGCCCACCACCGGATGGCGAGCACCGCCCAGGCGACGCCCGCACCGCGGCGGCGAGCAAGGTCCGGCCGGGAGCGCCAGTCCTCGGGCAACGCCGCTCCCGCTTGGTTGGGCGCGCGTGGACCGGCCGGGCAGCGCGACTTCCGCCCACCATGCGCCCCGCCGCCGGACCCCGCGCGCCCAACCCACCGCCACACCGCCGACAAGACGCCGACAAGACAAGGCCGCCACCCCCTCCGCCGGGTGGCGAGGTTCCTCCCCGCAACCCCCGCCGCGTGGCGGTGGCCCGGGCGAACGCGCACCGCCGATGATCGGGGCATGACCTACGCCATCGATCCCGAGCTGCTGCCCTGGCTCGACATGCTCCCCGCCGTCACCCTCACCGACCACGCCTCGCTCGTGGCCGCGCGGTCGTCGATGGGGCAGCTCAGCGAAATCCTGCCGTCCTACGAGCCCGCCAACCCCGTCGACGTGCAGGACACCGCCGTGCCCGGGCCGTCCGATGCGCCCGATGTCCCCGTGCGGATCTACTCTCCGGCGAACCGCACCTCCGCCGTGCCCGGGCTGCTCTACATCCACGGTGGCGGGTTCGTCATGGGCGACCTCGACATGTTCCACCCCGCCCTGCTGCGCCTGGTCGACGAGCTCGGCATCGTGATCGTCTCGGTCGACTACCGGCTCGCCCCCGAGCACCCCTTCCCGGCCCCCGTCGAGGACTGCTACGCCGCCCTCGCCTGGGTCGCGGCCAAGGCCGACGAGCTGGGCATCGATCCCGCCCGCCTCGGCGTGGCCGGCGAGAGCGCCGGTGGTGGCCTCTCGGCCGCGGTGGCGCTCCTGGCCCGCGACCGCGGTGGCCCTCAGCTCTGCTTCCAGTACCTCGGCATCCCGGAGCTCGACGACCGCCTCGACACCCCGTCGATGCGGGACTACACCGACACCCCCATCTGGAACCGGCCCAACGCCATCCACAGCTGGACGAGCTACCTCGGCGCCGAACCGGGCGGCGCGGACGTCTCGCCCTACGCCGCCCCGGCGCGGGCCACCGACCTGGCCGGGCTGCCGCCCGCGTTCGTGACCACCTGCCAGTTCGACCCCCTCCGCGACGAAGGCATCGCCTACGCCCAGCGGCTCGCGCACGCCGGCGTGCCCGTCGACCTGCGGCACTACCCGGGCACGTTCCACGGCTCCTCGATGGTCGAGACGGCCGCGATCTCCCGGCGCATGTTCGCCGACGAGGTCGACGCCCTGCGCCGCGGCCTGCGCATCGACGGCTGAACTCGACGACCTGCCACCGGCCGTGGTCGCGGACCGGCGGTGCGGCTTGGGGACCGTGACGCGGCGCTGGGGCCAGGACACGCGGTACTGGACGAAATCGGGCTGGCGGAGGCCGCGATGCCCTGGCCGGCTTTCCTGTCATGTGACAGGAAGGCCGGCCGGAACGCGTGAAGCCCGGGTCAGTCGGCCGGGCCGACGTCGATCAGCACCTTCCCCGTGATCCCGTCCTCCGAGGCCGCGTGCGCCTTCGCCGTTTCCGCCAGCGGGAAGCGGTGGAGCGGCACCCCGCGGTCTTCACCGAGCCGCAACGCGCCCTCGGCCATGGCCGCCGTGATGTCCTCCGCGCCCGCGCGCAGCTTGTCCTCGCCCACCGTGTACAGCACCAGGAACTGGTACCGGGCGTTCAGCCACAGGTTCGTCCCGAAGTCGAGGCTCACCGTGCCGGTACCCCGATCGTCGCCGTAGGTCGCGACCGTGTCCCTCGGCCGCAGCACCTCCGTGTGCAGCTTCGCGTTGACCCCCATCGCCACCTCGACCACCAGATCCACCCCGTCCGGAGCGACCGAGCGGATTTGCGACCCCAGCGACGAGTCGGGGTACCGCAGCACGTGCTGAGCCCCGGCCGCCCGGGCCAGCGCCTCCTTCTCCACGCTGCTGACCGTCGCGATCACCGTCGCCCCGGCCCAGCGGGCGAGCTGGATGGCCGCGTTGCCGACCGCGCCCGCTCCGCCGCTGACCAGGACCGTGCGGCCGTTCAACGCTCCGGGGGAGAGCCGGGCCGGGCCGTCCTCGGCGACCGTCAGCGCGCGGTGGGCCGTCAGGGCCGGGATGCCGAGGCCGGCGCCCTCGTCGAACCCAGCGCCGTCCGGCAGCCGGACCAGTTTCGAAGCCGGTAGCACCGTGTACTCCTGCGCCGTTCCCGACGCGGGCCCGTACGCGCCCGCGACGATCAGCCACACGCGGTCGCCGGGCGCGAACCCCGTCACGTCCGGGCCGACCGCGTCGACCACGCCCGCGCCGTCCTGGTTGGGCACGGTTTCCGGGATTTCGGCGCCGGGTTCGGCGCGCAGCCCGCTGCGGGCCTTCCAGTCCGTGGGGTTGACCGCGGACACCACGATCCGGACCCGCACCTCGCCCGGTCCCGGGTCCGCGACGGCCCGCTCCGACAGTTCCAGCACCTCGGGTCCGCCGTGGCGGCGGTAGACGACTGCCTTCATACCCGGTGCAATCCGCGGACGGCCGGGGATATTCCCCGCATCTGCGGAAATGCGCGCGGGAAATCCTTTTTCGGCACCGGGAAAGCGCGAAAACAAGATCCCCCGGCCGGGCGATTTTCCGGGTTCGTGCCAGCGGAATCGGCGGTCGTCGCAGAAACTGGGCGCGTGGGAGAGGAAAAGAGTGACGAGCGGCCGAAGCGCGACGACGGTGAGCCGACGCCGATCTTCGACGCCGTGTTCAATGCGACGCGCGCGAAGGCTAATCCGCCGAATCCGCCGCGGGAACCGGACAAATCCGCGCGGTGACGTACACCAGGTTGTTCGCGATCCGCGACGGACATGTAGCATCCCGGGTGCCCGAGCACCCGTGGCCGAGGAGTGGACCGTGGCCGGCGTCGTCAACAGCATGATCGCCGCCGAGTACGCGGCGGGAGCGTCGATCTCCGAGCTCGCCGAGCGCTGGGGGATCGACCCCCGGCAGGTCGTCGAGCGGATCTCGGCGGCCACCCGCTCCTGAGGCCCGGCTCAGATCGCGCGTTCCCCCTTGCCCAGCACGACGATGCCGCCCTCGCTGACGTGGTAGTGGCCGCGGTCGCGGGCCAGGTCGACACCGATGTGCGCCCCGGCGGGGACCACGACGTTCTTGTCCAGGATGGCCCGCCGCACCACCGCGCCGCGGCCGACGCGGGCGCCGTCGAGCAGCACCGAGCCCTGCACCACCGCGCCCTGCTCGACGATGACGTCGGGAGAGAGCACCGAGTCGACCACCTGGGCCCCGGAGATGATGCAGCCGTTGCTGACGATCGACTGGTTCGCCGAACCGCCCTCGACGAACTTCGCCGCCGCCCGCTGGCCGGGGTGGGCCAGGATCGGCCACCGCCGGTTGTAGAGGTTGAAGATCGGGTGCGTCGAAATGAGGTCGGTGTGCGCCTCGTAGTAGCTGTCGATGGTCCCGACGTCGCGCCAGTAACCGTGGTCGCGTTCGGTTTCGCCGGGCACCACATTGGTGTTGAAGTCGTAGACGGCGGCTTCGCCCGATTTGACCAGCGCCGGGATGATGTCGCGGCCCATGTCGTGGTGCGAGGCGGCGTTTTCGGCGTCGGCGTAGAGCGCTTCCAGCATCACCTTCGTGGTGAAGATGTAGTTGCCCATGGACACGTACGCCTCTTCGGGCGAGTCCGGCAGGCCCGGCGGGTCCGCGGGCTTCTCCATGAACGCGTCGATCAGCAGGCCGTCGGTGGTCCGGATGACCCCGAACGAGCTCGCCTCCTTCCGCGGGACCCGGATGCCGGCGACGGTGACGCCCGCGCCGGAGGCGATGTGCGCCTCCAGCATCTGCCGCGGGTCCATCCGGTAGATGTTGTCCGCGCCGAACACCGCGATGTACTCGGGGTTCTCGTCGTGGACGAGGTTGAGGCTCTGGTGGATGGCGTCGGCGCTGCCCTGGTACCAGCGCGGGCCCAGCCGCTGCTGCGCGGGCACCGGCGTGACGTACTCGCCGGTCAGCGAGGACAGCCGCCAGGTCGTCGAGATGTGCCGGTCGAGCGAGTGCGACTTGTACTGCGTCAGCACGCACAGCCGCCGGATGCCGCCGTGCACCAGGTTGGAGAGCACGAAGTCGATCAGCCGGTGGGTGCCGCCGAAGGGCACCGCCGGTTTCGCCCGGTCCGCCGTCAGCGGCATCAGGCGTTTGCCCTCCCCGCCCGCGAGCACGATGCCCAGGACATGGCATTCGCTGTTCACAGCGACCTCCCGCACGCCTCGTAGAGGGCGACCGTCCGCTCGGCGATCGCCTTCCAGCCGAACTCGCCGACCGCGCGCTCGCGGCCGGCGGTACCCATCGCGGCAGCCCGGTCCGCCGCGCCGACCACCTCGTTGAGAGCCTCGGCCAGCCCCGCCTCGAACCCCTGCGGGTCCTGTTCGTCGTAGTGCACCAGCAGCCCGGTGCGGCCGGCGTCGACGACCTCCGGGATGCCGCCGACGTCACTGGCCACCACCGGCGTGCCGCACGCCATCGCCTCCAGGTTCACGATGCCGAGCGGCTCGTAGACCGACGGGCAGGCGAACACCGCGGCGTGCGTGAGCAGCTGCACGACCTCGCCGCGCGGCAGCATCTCCGGGATCCAGCGGACGCCGGTGCGGGTCTTCTCCAGCTCGGCGACCAGCCCGCGGAACTCGGCGTCGAGCTCGGGCGTGTCGGCGCCGCCCGCGCACAGCACCAGCTGGACGCCGGGGTCCAGCGACGCGCCGGCCCGGACGAGGTGCGGGACGCCCTTCTGCCGGGTGATCCGGCCGACGAACAGCACGTACGGCCGGTCCGGGTCGATGCCGTGCTTGGCCAGGGCCTCGGTGCCCGGGTCGGGGCGGTAGAGCGTGGTGTCGATGCCGTTGTGGATCACGTGCACGCGCTCGGGCGGCACCGCGGGGTAGGCGGCGAGCACGTCCCGGCGCATGCCGCCGCTGACCGCGACGATCGCGTCCGCGGCTTCGTAGGCCTCGCGCTCGATCCAGGAGGAGACGCGGTAGCCGCCGCCGAGCTGCTCGGCCTTCCACGGCCGCAGCGGCTCCAGCGAGTGCGCGGTGACGACGTGCGGGATGCCGTGCGTCATCTTCGCCAGGTGCCCGGCCAGGTTCGCGTACCAGGTGTGGCTGTGCGCGAGGTCGTGGCCTTCGAGCGCGTTCGCCATGGAGACGGCGATGTCCATCGTCGTGAACGCCGGCTGCCGGTAGCCGTGCGGATCGGTGTGCCCGGTGGCGTCGGGGCGGTCCGCGCCCCAGCAGTGCACGTCGAGGTCGACCAGCGGTCGCAACTCCCGGGCGAGGAACTCCACGTGGACCCCGGCGCCGCCGTAGACCTCCGGCGGGTATTCGCGGGTGAGCAGGCCGACCTTCATGATGCGAACCCTAGGGCCTCCCGGGCTCGTGGCGCAGTCTGGCGGACAGGGGAATTCGGCGAGTTTTCCGTCACTGCCGGGGTGATCGCGACGCCGGAGGGGCCGGCACCCCCGGTGACCCGGCGCGCGGCCGGGCCACCGGGCGAGGTCAGCGCTGGTACCGGAGGGCCCAGTCTTCCCCGCAGTACCAACAGGTGCCGACGGTGACGGACGCGCCGTCCGCGCCGAGCGGGCGCCAGCCGTCGATGCGCACGATGTACGGGCCGGCCGGGACGGTCCCGAAGGCCACGTGCCCCTGGGCGTCCGACACGGCGGTCGCGGTGACCGCGCCGTCGACCCGGTCGACCAGCTCGGCCGTCGCACCGGTGATCGCCTCACCCGGGTCGACCGCGTAGTTGGCGTTGTCGTCGTGGTAGAGCACCCCACCGGTGGCGGCCGGCGGGGCCGCGACGTGGGCGTACAGGTCGACCTCGGGCCGCCCGTCGAGCGGACCGGGCTCGATCCCGAAGTCGCAGGCCGCGTAGAAGCCGCCGTAGGTGGGGGCGGCCGGGGGCACGGTGCCGGTTTCGGTGAACGTCCGCGTCTCGCCGGCGGCGAGGTCGAACGAGCCGGGGGCGGTGATGTCGTTCCAGCCGTCCCACCCGAGCAGGTGGTCGGGACCCCCGAAGCGGTCGCACCCGAGGGTGATCCCGTGCAGGTCGCCGGCGCTGACGTTGGTCACCGTGAAGGTGACCTGGACGCTGTCGCCCACCTGGTAGGTGCCGCGGTCGAACGAGCCGCTCGCGTGCAGCTTCTCGGAGAACGGCCGGACCGCGCGCAGCTGGACGACCGGCCCGGGATCGCTGCCGTCGACGTCGACGCGCTGCTCGGTGGCGGCCTCGTAGACCCAGCCGTCCGGCAGGTTCCGGCTGGAGATGCCGTAGCGCTGGGCGGGCAGGCCGGTGAAGGCGAACCGGCCGTCGGCGTCCGTGGTGGCCTCGATCGGGTTGCCGGAGCTCGTGCCGTACAGGTAGGCGACGGCGCCGGGCAGACCCTCGCCCGCGTCGAAGGCGCCGTTGTCGTTCCGGTCGCCGTAGAGCACACCGGACGCCGGGCCCTGCGTCGTCGTCGGGTCGACCATCGGGACGGCCAGCTCGCCACCCTCGGCGTCCGGCCCGCGGAACCGGTCCTGCGGCGCGCCGTTCCAGCTCCAGACGGCGGCGGTGATCGTGAACGTCCGGGTGGCCCCGGCGTCGATCGTGACACCGGCCTGCGGGCTGCCGCCGAGGCCGGCCCAGTCCTGGATCGACAGCCACGAGCCCGCGAGGTGCTCGTCCCAGAGCGTGACCTTGGTCAGCGGCTGGTCGGTCGTGTTGGTGAGCGTCAGCGTGATCGGGAACGGCTTGGCGACCAGCTGCGGCCCGGCGCCGACGGAGGCGGTGATGAGCAGCGACGGCCCGTCGGCGTGGGCGGCCGGCGCGGCGAAGGCGCCGGTGGTGAGCACGGCGGCGAGCACGGCGCAGAGCCGTCTCACCCCGCGCAGGGGTGTTCTGGACACGGTGGATCCCCCTGGAAACGGCCGGACCGGCGGCTCCCCGCGGCGCCGCCCGGCGATGGCGCAGAAGAACTGCGATCACCGTCAAGCTAGCGAACGCGGAGGTCCCGGACCAGGGCCGACGGGGTGATCGCCACCCCTAGACGAGTGAGTCCTAAGTGATCAGTGGTCGTAGGCGATCAGTGATCGGGTGACAGGTTGGCCGGTGGCGTGGTTGTGCCAGATGGCGGCGGTCAGGGCGAGTACGCGTT
>NZ_JBSGBK010000098.1:0-31029 GCF_053601215.1 Amycolatopsis sp. NPDC004772 | reverse complement strand
CGAATGTTTCATTCGGGACCTCGGACGTCCCGAATGAAACATTCGCGACCGTCGAGGAGCACCGGATCACGCACGCGCGCGCCCGCCCTCCCTGGGGGAACCCCCACTTCCAGTCTATCGGCCCCCACTGACAACCCACCCGGAACCACAACGTTGTCCACAGGTACACCGAACTGTGGACAACTCCTGTGGACAGCCCTACGACCGCTCCCCGAACCGAGCCGCCAGATACCCCTTCACCACGTACTTCGCCTCGGCGACGATCTTCTCGTCCCCGCTCGGCTCCCGCCGGAAAGCCAGCTTCATCAGGGCATCGGCGACCTCGTTCGCGATCGTGATCGCGAACCGCAGGTCCTCCACCGGCCGATCCACCTGCGTGGCCACCAGATCCGTCAGCGAATCCACGATCACCGCGTTGTTGTCGCGCGTCTCGTCGAGCAGCTGGCGGTCGATGATGTCGCCGAAGTGGACCTTCGAAAATCCCGGCACCGTCCGGTGCATCTCCAGGTAGATGTCGAGGATCGAGTCCACGACGTCCCACCAGTGCTCCGGGCCCAGCTGCTTGAGCCGCTCGTTCACCGCGCCCACGAAGCGCTCGAGGTTCCGGGCCGTCAAAGCCTGGACCACGGCTCTCTTGTCCGGGAAGAACTGGTACAGCGAACCCACGGCGACCCCGGCCCGCTTGGCGATCAAGGTCGTCGTCAGCGCGTCGTAACCGAGCTCGTCGATCAACGCCGCGCTCGCGTCGAGCATCTGCTCGACCCTCTTCGCGCTTCGCTGCTGGACCGGCTGGCGGCGTAAGGGGGTGGCTTCCGCCGGCACCTTCGCGGCCTGGCTGTCGGACACGGCGCTCCTCCTCGTCTGATCTGGGACTTTATCGTGCCGACGGGCTTCCCCACGGACGAGTGAAGACCTAGTATATGAGAACTTTTCATGTTCACCCGTACGGGTGCCCTGACGAAGGGGTCAGCAGCCGGTGCAGAACCCGAACTTCCCGCCCGACTTCCTCTGGGGTGTTTCGACATCGGCGTTCCAGATCGAAGGCGCCACCAGCGAAGGTGGGCGCGGACCGTCCATCTGGGACACCTTCACCGCGACCGAGGGCAAGATCGCCCGCGGTGAACAAGCCAACGTAGCCGCCGACCACTACCACCGCTACCCCGAAGACATCGCGCTGATGGCGGAACTCGGCGTCGGGGCCTACCGGATGTCCATCGCCTGGCCGCGGATCCAGCCCGACGGGACGGGCGCGCCCAACCCCGAAGGCCTCGGCTTCTACGACAAGCTCATCGACGCCGTCTGCGAGGCCGGGATCGCTCCCGCCGTCACGCTCTACCACTGGGACACCCCCCAAGCCATCGAAGACGAGGGCGGCTGGCTCTCCCGGGCGACCGCTGAGCGCTTCGCCGAGTACGCCCGGATCCTCGGAGAGCGCTTCGCCGATCGGGTGAAACTGTGGATTCCGCTCAACGAGCCCATGGTGATGTCCATCTTCGGCTACGGCATCGGCGAGTACGCGCCCGGCAAGGTCCTGCTGCTGGACGCCATTCCCACCGCGCACCACCAGAACCTCGCGCACGGCCTCGCGATCCAGGCCCTGCGCGCCGCGGGCGCCACGAACATCGGCACGGCCAACAACCACTCGCCCATCTGGCCCGCCGACGACGACGCCCAGGACGCCGCGGCCTACCTCGACGCGCTGCTCAACCGGCTCTACGCCGACCCGATGCTGCTCGGCACCTACCCCGAAGAGCTGCATCCGCACCTGCCCGCCGGGTTCGCCGACGATCTGCCGACCATCGCGCAGCCGCTCGACTTCTACGGCATCAACTACTACGAGCCGCAGGGTGTCGCGATGCCCGGCTCCGGCAACCCGCTGCCCTTCGAGCTGCGGGACATCGAGGGTTACCCGATGACGACGAACGGTTCGCCGATCGTCCCGCACGCCCTGCGCGAACTGCTGCTGGACTTCCACCACCGCTACCAGGACAAGCTGCCGCCCATCCAGATCACCGAGAACGGCTGCAGCTTCGCCGACGAAGTCGCCGAAGACGGCGGGGTCCACGATCCCGAACGCATCGACTTCCTGCACGGTCACCTCGTCGCGCTGCGCGAGGCGATGGACGCCGGCGTCGACGTCCGTGGTTACTTCTGCTGGTCCCTGCTGGACAATTTCGAGTGGTCCAAGGGTTACGCGCCGCGCTTCGGCCTGGTGCACGTCGACTACGAGACCCTGCGGCGGACGCCGAAGGACTCGTTCCACTGGTACCGGAAGCTGGTGCGGAATGAGTGAAACGACCCAGGCGGTCCCCGAGGCGCTCGCCGAACCCACCGTGCGGGTGCGGCCCGGCTGGATGAGCCTGCTGTTCTTCGCCAACATCGCGCTCTGGCTGGGTGTCTACGCGCCCATTCAGGTGCTGCTGCCGAAGCAGGCCGAGCTGCTCGACGCCGTGAACAAGGAAACCGTGCTCGGGGTGGTGATGGGCTTCGGCGCGGCGGTGGCGCTGGTCGCCAACCCCGCGATCGGGCTGCTGTCCGACCGGACCTGCTCCCGGTTCGGGCGGCGGCACCCGTGGACCGTCGCCGGCGCGATCGTCGCCGCCGTCGGGCTGGGAGTGCTGGCGCTGGCGCCGACGGTCGTCGTGATGATCGTCGGCTGGTGCCTCGTGCAGGGCGGCCTCAACGGCATGCTCGCCGCGCTCATGGCGGCGTTGCCCGATCGGGTTCCGGTGCAGCAGCTCGCCGTGGTCGGCGGTCTCGTCGGCATCGCGCAGATGCTCGGCACGGTCCTGGGTGCGGTCGTGGTCGTCGTCGTGCTCGGCATGGCCGGGCTGCCGCCGGCCTACGCGGTCTGCGCGGGGATCGTCGTGATCGGTGCCGCGTTCTTCGTGCTCCGGACGCCGGACGCGCGGCTGCCGATCGAGGCTCGCCCGCCGTGGGTGCTGCGCCAGGTGCTGCGGGACTTCTGGGTGTCGCCCCGGAAGTACCCGGACTTCGCGTGGGCGTGGAGCTGCCACTTCATGATCAACCTCGGCAACGCGTTCGGCACGCTCTACCTCTTGTTCTTCCTGCAGGACGCGGTGCACTACCCGGACCCGGAAAACGGCCTGCTGATCATGATGGCGCTGTACGGCGTCGCGCTCGTCGGCGGCGCGGTGCTCGCCGGGCACTTCTCCGACAAGTCCGGACGGCGCAAGCCGTACGTCCTGGTGGCCTCCGGAGTCATGGCACTGGCCGCTTTGCTCCTGGTCCTCTGGCAGAGCTGGCCGGTCGCGCTCGCCGCGTCCCCGCTGCTCGGCGTCGGCTTCGGGGCGTACATGGCGGTCGCGCTGGCGATGTTGACGCAGGTGCTCCCCGCGGCGCAGAACCGGGCCAAGGACTTCGGCATCATCAACATCGCGAACTCGCTGCCGCAGGTGGTCGCGCCGCTGGTGACGCCGCTGGTGCTCGCCTACCTCGGCGGCTATCCGGGGCTCTTCGCGGCTTCGGCGATCGCGACGCTGCTGGCCGCGGTGCTCGTGCTGAGGGTGAAGGCGGTTCGCTAGACGTGGAACCGCGGGCCGGTGCCGGTCGGGGGAGGGGAGTGCAACGGCACCGGCCCGCGGAATTCGTGGGCCGCTCGGGCGAACAGAGCGGGTGAACCAGTGGTCCATACCGCTTGTGTTGATCAATCTAGCGGGGGATTACCGCCTGGGCTAGGCCTAACGCGGATTTTTTTCGATTAATCGCGGTGGGGACCGGGTGTTGGCCGAGGACTGGTTCGCGCTGCTCGGGGGTGCGGGCGAAACAGTCCTCGGCCGGGGCGAGTGCGGACGCGGGTCCGATGGGGCGATCGGCCGGCCGCGGCTCGCCGGTTCAGGGGGTCAGGCCGTGACCGCTCGGCGCGGGTTCACGAGCGCGTGGCGACCGGTGGTCTCGGCCGCGGTGGGCGGCGCGGGGTGGGCCGGGACGGGGCTCTTGCGGCGACCCTGCAGGCGGCGGTCCGTCGCGGACTGTTGCTGCGGGGCCAGGCCGCCGGCCACCAGGTGTTCGTGCGCGACCTGCCAGACCGAGCACGGCGCCTTGCAGCGGTGCCACCGGGTCGAGCAGGTCGGGCAGTCGCCGCGCTCGTCGGGCTCGTGCATCTTCAGCATCGCGCGCCACGCCTCGGTCAACCGGGGCAGTTCGGAGCGCGCGACCGAGACGAGCGACTGGGCGTCGGCGCGGTTCGCCAGGTCGGTCAGCATGTCGAGGCGCTCCCAGACCGCATTGCGGAGGACCTGCCCGAGTACCTGATCCATGTCAGCTCACCGTTACCTTTCCGCCATCTTGGCGGCTTCGTTGAGCGCGGCGCGCAGCTGTCCGAGCTGGCCGGACGTCAGCCGCGCGGTCTCACCGGGAGGCGAGACCAGTACCACCTGGTTGTCTTCGACGAACACCGTCACCGCGCGTTCGCGGCTGATGAGGTCGCCGCACTGCACGCGCCACACGAGCTGACCGCCCTCGTAGTGGCGGACGCTCGCGGTGCGGGGATCCACCGCGGCGGCCGGGGTGACGGGACGGACAGCGGGGGCGGGAGAGACCATCGCCGGCCGCACGGCGCGGGTCGCCGTGCCGGCATGTCCCCCTGCGAACGAGTCCACGAACTCCACGCCCTTCTCCGCTCTGTCGAAAGTGTCCGAAGATGCCTTCTGCAACATCGCCTTGTCACGACGCTGCGGTTTTCGTAGCTCTCCGTGATCGCTACCGGTGTGCGGCCGGTGACGGAGATCTGACAACTACAGTGAGGTGAAACCGAGTGCGATAGAAGGTGAAACCGGCGTCATAGCGGTGACTGGGCTCGGTTCCACGGTAAGCGGTCAGCGGACTTCGCCCCGACCGATCAGGGCACCAGTTCGGCTGTTCACACGGTTCCGCAGGTTTGCCTACGCTGTTTCACAGACGCCCGACCGGACAGTGGAGGGGGCGCGATGGACGCCAGTAACGGTGGCAGTGCCGAAGCCCGGCAGAGCCACGCAGTTCCCGCTGACGCGTGGGAGCAGCCGGAGATGAGAACGGCTCTCGCGTCGCGCGAGATCAGCGCCGTTTACCGGCTCCTGCGCAAGCACGGTGTCTCGCAGCGCCAGATCGCCGCGATGACCGGCCAGTCCCAGTCCGAGGTGTCGGAGATCCTCAAGGGTCGCCAGGTCATGGCCTACGACGTGCTCACGAGGATCGCCGACGGCCTG
The DNA here is from genome assembly GCF_053601215.1 of Amycolatopsis sp. NPDC004772. Taxonomy (NCBI): domain Bacteria; kingdom Bacillati; phylum Actinomycetota; class Actinomycetes; order Pseudonocardiales; family Pseudonocardiaceae; genus Amycolatopsis; species Amycolatopsis sp. NPDC004772. Next base: position 25,822 of record NZ_JBSGBK010000098.1, on the reverse strand, counting down.
GGCGTCCCCCGTGGGTACATGGGCCTCGCCTACGACGAGGCCACGGCGATACGGGTCGTCGGCTCCGCCGACGGCCAGCAGGCTGAGGAGGACGAGTCCGTGAAGCGACGGAGGTTCCTCGCGCACGCTGCCCAGGTCACGATGGGTGCGGCGGTGTTCGGTCCGGAATCGGGCACCTGGGCGGCCGGGCCGGCCAGGACGCCGGCGCCCGGGCGCATCGGCATGACCGACGTCCGCCAGGTCGAAGCCGCGACGCGGGCGCTGCGGGCGCTCGACTACCAGTACGGCGGCGGGTTCTGCCGCGACGCCGTGGTGGCGCAGCTGTCCTGGGGCCAGCAGATGCTCGAGGCGCACGGCACGGAAATCGTCAAGAACCGGCTGTACGTCGCGCTCGCCGACCTCCACTCGCTGGCCGGCTGGACCTCGTTCGACACCGGTCTGATGGACTCCGCCCGCGGCCACTTCGCGAACGCGCTGGACCTGGCCAAGCAGGGCGAAAACCATCCGCTGGTGGCCAACGTGCTCTACCGCATGGGCCGCGTCTACCTGCACCAGGACGCCCCGAACGACGCGCTGAAGCTGTTCCAGCTGGGCCAGATCGCCGCTCAGGAAAGCGGTTCCGAGCTGGCCGTTTCCGTGCTCTGCGCGAACGAGGCCTGGGCCTACGCGATGATGGGCAACGAAGAGCAGGCGGTGAAGCTGCTCGGCCGGAGCAAGGACGAGTTCGAGCGCGCCAACCTGGCCGAAGCCGAGTCGTGGGTCAAGTTCTTCACCGAGACCGACGTCTACGCCATGGTCGGCACCGTCCACACGGTCCTCGCGCAGAAGAACGCCGAGCACACGAAGTACGCGATCCCGGCGCTGACCAGGGCCGTCGAGTCCTACGACGACGAGATGGCCCGCTCCAAGACGTTCATGTTGAGCGCGCTCGCCACCAACCACCTGCTGGACGGCGACCTCGACCACGGCGCCAAGGTCGGCGGCAAGGCCATCGACTGCGCCGAGGGCATCAAGTCGGAGCGGGTCAAGGACCGGATGCGGCCCCTGCAGGAAGAGGCCGAGCGCCGCCGCAACAACGCCGACGCCCGTGACCTCGCTGACCGCCTCCACGCTTTCTACGCCGCCTGACCCCGAGAGCGCCGGCGCGGTTTTGGACGGCCGGTTCACCTCGGGGAAGCTGCGTGGCGTGCTGGCCGAGACCTGCTCGCTGCTGGGCTTCGACCCGGCGGGCGCGCGGTTGCTGCGGTTCACCAACAACGCGGTGTACGCGCTGGTCAGCGCGCCTTTCGTGGTCCGGATCGTCGGCTCGACGCAGCTGCGGCACCGCGTCGGCACGGTCGTTCGGGTGGCCCGGCACTTCGAACGCCACGGCGTCCCCGCGATCCGGCTCCTCGGCGACGTCGAGCAGCCCCTGGAGGTCGGCGGGCACCTGGTGACCGTGTGGCACCAGGTGCCGAGCATCGGCCGGGCGGCGACGTCGGTCGACCTGGCCCGGCTGCTGCGCCAGGTGCACGCCCTGCCCCCGCCGCCGGGCCTCGCCGAGTGGGCGCCGTTCGCCGCGGTGCGGGCCCGGGTGTCCGACGCCGAAGAGATCAGCGACGCCGACCGCGAGTTCCTGCTCGACCGCTGCGCCGAACTCGAAGCCGAGCTGGCCGAGCTGGAGTTTCCGCTGCCCAGGGGTCTGGTCCACGGCGACGCGTACCCCGGCAACGTCATCCCCGGGCCGGACGGGCCGGTGCTCTGCGACTTCGACTCCTCGTGCGTCGGCCCGCCGGAGTGGGACCTGACGCCGCTGGCGGTCGGCCGTGAGCGGTTCGGCGACCCGCAGGTGGCGTACCGGACGTTCGCCGCGGCGTACGGCTTCGACGTGACGTCCTGGCCCGGGTTCGCCGTGCTCCGCGGCATCCGGGAGCTGAAGCTGACGACGAGCGTGCTGCCCATCCTGCGCAGCCGGCCGCAGGTGCGGCCCGAGCTCTTCCGCCGTCTGGACGACCTTCGGAACGGCCGGACGGACGTGCGCTGGACGCGTTACCGCTGACCGTCATCTGTCACTTGGTGTGATCGACACCACAGACTGCACGTGCATTCGCCGACTGCATATGACCGTTCGTCGCATCCAAAAGGCGGTCAGCTCTGGGTAGAAAGTTCGGCTCGACCGGTCACCCCCAATGGATGCCGGATCATCCCAATGCGCAAGTTGCAGCTACTCGCCGTGACTTCGGACCGGGTCCTACCTGCGACGACGACGGTTCAGGAGGCGACGACCGGCGCGCGGGTCAGCACGACGGCGAACCCGAACGCCAGACCCATCACGGTCAGCTCGAGCGTCGCCCAGGCGGCGAGCGCCGTGCGGTCGTGCCGGACGATCCGCGGCATCAGGCGCCAGCGGACGTTCGCGCCGAGCAGCGCGATGGCGCCGGTGCAGACGAGCTTCAGGACGAGCAGCTGCCCGTACGGCGTCGTGAAGATGGCCGCCCAGAAGCCGATGGTCGGGTTGAGCGAGATCTCGATCAGGCCGTTGAACAGCCCGGTGGCGGCGGAGATGACCAGGCAGAGCGTCGCGAGCTTGGAGAACCGCGGCAGCGCGTGCGCCAGCAGCGTCCGGTTCGCGACCAGGAGCACAGTCATCGCGCCGAGGCCGCCGGTCCAGGCGACCGCGCTCATGACGTGCAGCTCCATCGAGATCATCGTGTAGTCGTGGTAGTTCCAGTTCGACGCGTGCCCGGTGACCGGCAGCGGCAGCAGCGCGAACAGGCCGAGCCCGACGCGGACCTCGGCGGGCACCTTCTCGCCGAACCGCAGCGCCAGCGCGCCGATGCCGGCGTGGACGAGCGCGAGCGCGGCGACGATGACGAGCGCCTTCCCGGCGCCGACGTCGGCGATGTACTGCCCGATGTCCGACGGCGCGAGCGTCGGCGAACCCGGCTTGTACTCCGCGGTCTGCAGGATCAGCGCGACGACCGCGGTGGTGGCCCAGACGAGCGCGGCCGCGACGCCGGCCGGGCGGGCCAGCCGCATGACCGGTTCGGTCAGCTTCGGCCGGTCGTAGCCGACGAGCACGGACAGCAGCGCCAGCCCGATCGTGGTGACCGCGGCGAGGTCGAGCAGGACCCGGACGACCGGGATGCCGGCCGAGACCACCGCGTCGGGCTGCACCACACCGGGGACCGGGGTGGTGGCGGTCAGCGCGACACCGATGAGGGCGCCCAGCAGGCCCGCCGTCACGACGCAGAGCAGTGTCGAGTAGCGGACCTTCGTGGTGGCCTCGGCCTGGGTCATCAGTTCTTCTCTTCGATCTTGCCGCCGGAGCGCAGCGCCACGGTCAGCCCGATCGCCAGCAGCACGACGGCGCCGGCGATCCAGACCCAGATCGGCACGCCGGTGGACGACGACTGCTGCGGGGACGCCGACGCGGAGCCGCCGGGCGACCTCGCCGCGTCGACGGTGGCCGGTGTGCCGGTGCCCGCGGCCGTCAGCGTGAAGCTGAGCTCACCGGTCACCGGGTGGCCGTCCGCGGACAGCACCCGGTAGCCGACGGTGTACTTCCCGGCCGGGCCGAGCGGCCGCAGCGGCGCGCTGATGACGTTGTTCACCACCGTGATCGGCCCCTCGGCCCACTGGCCGCCGCCGGGTCCGGTCACCGCGATCTGGTTGACGTCCGCGCCCTGCACGTACTGGTCGAAGGTCAGGCTGATCTTCGCCGGCCCGGCGGCGACGGACGAGCCGTTCGCCGGGTCCGAAGAGATCAGCACGTTGTGCGCCAGCGCCGGGGTGGCCGTGCCGAGCACGGCCACCCCCGTCAACGCCAGCGCGAGGAGGGCCCTGCGCATTTAGCTGTTGCCTCCCGACTTGGCCGTGGCCTTGCGGGCCCGGATGGTCGCGCCGGCCCCGACGCCGAGGCCGATGGCACCGACGAGCAGGCCGGCCCCGCCGAGCCAGCGCGCCGTGTTGTCGGATGCCGCCGCGGCTTCAGTGTGCTCCCCGGTGGTGGCCGCGGTGTTCGCGGCCATCCCGTGCTCGTCGCCTTCCGACTTGGCGGCCAGCTTCACGGCCGGCGTCGGGTGCTCCGGCTCCTCGCCGTTCGCCGGGGTCGGCTGGTTCCAGTCGACGACCTTGCCGTCGCTGTAGGTCTGGTGGGCCGGGAACTCGACCTGGTCGACGTTGGTCGGCAGCGGCCCGAAGCTCACCGCGAACTCCTGGTAGTCGGTGGCCTTGAGCTCGCTGCCCGGCTGCGCGGTCCAGGTGACCGCGGTGACGGCTTCGGTGATCTGCGTCCCGTTGTCCTTGGTGATCGGGGTGGGCAGCTTCGACTTCGTCACCTGAGCGGTCCAGCCGGGGACCGGCTTGGTCCGGACCGAGCCGATGCCGTAGTCCGCCTTGAAGTCGACGGCGACCTTCGTGGTGGTGATCGGGTCCTTCTCCTCGCTCGGCACGCGGAAGACGATCGCCGCGTAGCCGCCCTTCGTGGGCTGCGGGCCGTAGACGTTGGCCGTGACGTGCGCGGACGCGACGCCGGCGCCGAGGAGACCGGCGACACCGATGGTGGCGGCGAGGAAACCGGCGCGCTTGAAGACGTGCTGGGACATGGGTTCACTCCTGATGAACTCAAGAAAAGGGGACGGCTCGGTTCGGGGACCGGCCGTTTTCGGGGACGAGCTGGGGTTCAGGAGTGGGCGGGCGGGCCACGCCGCCCGCGGATCCGGCGCAGGTCGACGCCGACGAGGTGGTCCGGGCCGGTCACGCGGGCCGGGACGAGCGCGGGGGCCGCGGACGGCACCGGCAGCGGGGTGAGCAGGCGCGGCAGGATCGCGCGCAGCACGGCCAGCACCGTGAGGAGCATCGTGTCCGCGCGGGCGAGCAGCAGCGCGGTGAGCACGGTCGCGATCGCGTGCGCGGCGATCATGCCGAACCCGGTGGGTCCCGGCATGGCGTACATGTCGTGGTGGCCGGCGAGCGTGGTGAGCAGCAGGTGCATCACCAGCTGGGCGACGCCGAGCAGGGTGATCGTGGCGAGCGGCCCGCGCGCCTTGCGGGCGAGCGCGGCCGCGGTCCAGCCGAACAGGCCGGTGAGCAGGAGGGTCATCGCCGGATCCGGGAGCCCACCGTCGGCGATCCGGTGTGCGGTCACGGAAAGTGCCGCGGTGCTCACGGCGAGCAGTGTGCCGCGGGTAGCTCCGAGCACGGCGGGACGCCGTACCGGATCGCTCATGAAGAGCAGCCTAGGGGACCCGCTCCGCTGTGAGCGGGTGATCCCGGGAACTGAGCACACACCGAGTTCACGTCCCGCATCGCGCGCTGGTTCAGGCGATTTGTTGCCGATCTCCGGCCGGTAGGCCACGGTGGGCCGAAGACCGGGGTTTGGACCGGTCGTGCCGTGGGTACTGAGCCGTCGGTCAGGAACTAGCCCGTTCGGGTGAAGCCGGCGCGAAGGGCGGGAGAGCGGACACGGATGAACCTCTTCGACTACATCTCCGACCGGGCGAGCAAGCTGTGGCTGGAGGCCTACCTGCACACCAGCATGGTGGTGCAGTGCACGATCATCGCCGCGGTCCTCGGCGTGCTGATCGGGGTCGCGGTGTACCGCAGCCCGATCGGCTCGGCGGTGGCCACGGCGCTGGCGAGCACGATCCTGACGGTCCCGTCGTTCGCCCTCCTGGGCCTGCTGATCCCCCTCTCGGGGCTCGGTCCGACGACCGCCGTGATCGCGCTGGTGCTCTACGGCCTGCTGCCGATCGTCCGGAACACCATCGTCGGGCTCGACGGCGTCGACCCGGCGGTCACCGACGCCGCCCGCGGCATCGGGATGAGCCGCTTCGGCGTGCTCACCCGGGTCGAGCTGCGGCTGGCCTGGCCGGCGATCCTCACCGGCATGCGGGTGGCCACGCAGATGCTGATGGGCATCGCCGTGATCGCCGCCTACGCGAAGGGCCCCGGCTTCGGTGCCGAGGTCTTCTCCGGGCTCACGAACGCGGGGAGCACGAACTCCCTCAACCAAGCCGTCACCGGCACGGTCGGGGTGGTCATCCTCGCCCTGCTCCTCGACGGCGTCTACGTCCTGATCAAGCGCTTCACCGTCTCAAGGGGTGTCCGTGGCTGAGAACGAGGAAGTCTCCGGCGTCGAGATCGAGCTGGAGCACGTGACCAAGCGGTACCCCGGCACCCGCTCGGCGGCGGTCGACGACTTCTCGATGGTCGTGCCCGCGGGCAAGATCGTCGTCTTCGTCGGCCCGTCCGGCTGCGGCAAGACCACGACCATGCGGATGATCAACCGGCTGGTCCAGCCGACGTCGGGCAAGATCACCATCGGCGGCGAGGACGCGCTGAAGCTCGACGTCGACACGCTGCGCCGGCGCATCGGCTACGCCATCCAGCAGGCCGGGCTGTTCCCGCACTTCACCGTCGCGCAGAACATCGCGGTGGTGCCGGGCCTGCTCGGCTGGGACAAGAAGAAGGTCAACGACCGGGTCGAGGAGATGATGGACCTGGTCGGGCTGGACCCGGCCGACTTCCGCGACCGCTTCCCGCGCCAGCTCTCCGGCGGCCAGCAGCAGCGCGTCGGAGTCGCGCGGGCGCTGGCCGCGGACCCGCCGGTGCTGCTGATGGACGAGCCGTTCGGCGCGGTCGACCCGATCACCCGCGGCAACCTGCAGGACGAACTGCTGCGCCTGCAGAGCGAGCTGAAGAAGACGATCGTGTTCGTCACGCACGACTTCGACGAGGCCGTCAAGCTGGGCGACAAGATCGCGGTGCTCGGCAACCAGTCGACGATCCTGCAGTACGACACGCCCGAAGCGATCCTGGCGAACCCGGCGGACGACACGGTCGCGGGCTTCGTGGGCGCGGGTGCGTCGCTGAAGCAGCTGACGTTGCTGCGCGTCCGCGACGTCGAGCTCCAGCAGGACGCGCTGACGGCGACGGTGTCCGACGACCCGGTCGAGATCCGCAAGAAGCTCGAAGACCAGCGCAAGCACTTCGCGCTGGTGCTGGACGCGCGCCGCCGCCCGACGCGCTGGGTGCACACCCGCGAGCTGACCCCGGGGGCTTCGCTGGCCACCGCGGGCAAGCCGCTGCGCGACGTCGTCAGCCTGCAGTCGACGCTGCAGGACGCGCTCGAGGCGATGCTCGCCGAGGGCGGCTCGGTGCCGGTCACCGGCGCGCGCGGCGAGTACGCGGGCACCATCCAGCTGGACACCGTGATCGCGACGATCCAGCAACTGCGCGAGGAGCACACGAACGACGAAGAGGTGCCGGCATGACGACGGCCGCCGTCGACACCGGCTACAGCACCGATTCCGGCTCGAAACGCGCGGAGCGCGTCCGGCTGCTCGCCCAGCCGATCGTGGTGCTGGTGATCGTCGCGGTGACCCTGGTCGCGGTGTTCTCCAGCGGCCTGAACGCGACGGAGAGGGAGACGCTCAACGCGCCGACCCTGCTCACCGCGTTGTGGGACCACGTGCTGATGACGCTCGTCGTGACGGCGATCGTCGTGCTCGTGGCGGTACCGCTCGGGGTGGTCGTGACGCGGCCGTGGGCGCGCTTCCTGGCGCCGATCTTCCTGGCCGTCGCGAACATCGGCCAGGCCGCACCCGCGCTGGGCGTGCTGGTGCTGTGGTTCATCGTCACCGGCGCGACCGGCGGGATCTGGGTGGCGGCGCTGCCGCTGGCGTTCTATTCGCTGCTGCCGGTGCTGCGGAACACGATGGTCGGCATCCAGCAGGTCGACCCGGCCCTGATCGACGCGGGCCGCGGCATCGGGATGTCGGCGGGCGCGGTCCTCTGGCGCGTCGAGCTCCCGCTGGCCGTCCCGCTCATCCTGGCCGGCCTGCGCACGTCCCTGGTGCTGGCGGTCGGCACGGCGACGTTCGGCATGTTCGTCAACGCCGGCGGGTTCGGGCTGCTGATCGACACCGGCTACAAGCTCAACCTGACCTCGGTCCTGGTGACCGGCTCGGTGCTGGCCGTGGCCCTGGCGCTGCTGGTCGACTGGCTGGGCGCGGTCGCCGAACAGTACTTCGGACCGAAGGGGCTGCGATGAAACTCCGGCGACTGGCCGTCGTGGCGCTGCTGGGCCTGACGTTGTCCTCCTGCGGGCTGACGGTCAACCAGGCGGTGCCGTACGACATCAAACCGGGCTCGATCCAGCCGATCCCGGCCCTGCAGGGCGTGAAGGTGACGGTGGGGTCCAAGGACTTCACCGAGAACATCATCCTGGCGTACATGGCCGAGATGGCCCTGACGGCCGCGGGCGCGGACGTCGTGGACCTGTCGGACATCAAGGGGTCGAACTCGTCGCGGCAGGCGCTGCTGTCCGGGCAGACGGACGTGACGTGGGAGTACACGGGCACGGGCTGGATCAATTACCAGGGCAACGAGCTCCCGGTGCCCGGCGGCGAGAAGGCCCAGTACGAGGCCACCGCCAAGGCGGACGCGGAGAAGTTCGGCGTCACCTGGCTCAACTATTCGCCGCTGAACGACCAGTACGCGTTCGCGGTGACGGAGAAGTACGGCGCGGACAACAACCTGAAGACGACGTCGGACCTGGCGGCGTTCATCAAGCAGAAGCCGGACCAGGCGGTGTTCTGCCTGGAGACGGAATTCACCAGCCGCCAGGACGGCTTCCCGGCGGCGGTCAAGGCGTACGGCTTCCAGAACCCGACGGTGAAGAACTTCGGCATCGGCACGATCTACTCGGCGGTGGCGAGCGGCACCTGCCCGGTCGGCGAGGTCTTCACGACGGACGGCCGCATCTCGGGGCTGAACCTGCGGGTGCTGGAGGACGACAAGAAGGCGTTCCCGCAGTACAACGCGGTGGCGACGCTGCGCACGGAGTGGCTGAACCAGCACCCGGAGGTGCGCGGCCCGCTGGAGAAGGTCAGCGCGGCGATCGACAACGAGCAGATGGTCGAGCTCTGCAAGCAGGTGGATGTCGACGGCCAGGACGCGGGCAAGGTGGCCCACGACTGGATGGTCAAGAAGGGCTTCATCCAGTAGCCCGCGGGGGCGCCCCCGTTTTCGACTCTACCGGCCGGCACCGACAGTTTCCGCGGTGCCGGCCGGTGCGGTCAGAGCCCCAGCCGGTTCAGCAACTGCCCCTCGAGCCGCTCCAGCTCGCCGGCCACCGCCCGGTGGACCGACTTCCGCCGCGCCGCCGGCATGCGCTCCGCCGCCCGCACCGAAGCCGACAGCTGCTCCAACGTCCCCATCGCGTCGCGCGCGAAATCCCGGTCCGCCTTCGACGCCTTCTCCGACTTCTGCAGGTCCTGGCAGCCCTCGGCCACCCCCGCGATCCGGGCGTGCAGAGCCGCGCCCCGGCCGGTGTACTCGCCCAGCCGGTCGACCGAGACCCCCAGCTTGCGCGCCTGGTAGCGGTCGTACGCCTCCCGGGCCGCGCCCGCCGCGCGCACCGCCAGCGGTGCCACCACCGGAATCACCGCCGGGCCGAGCACCTTCGCCACCGCGACCGCGTTCTTCGCCCTCTTAGGGGTGAACCTGGCTTCACCCTCGACCTTGGCCTTGCGCGCCATGGCACCTCCTGCGACGTGTCGAGGTCGAACTTACTGGTCGCCTGGGTGGCGGGCATGTCGGCTCGGCGGTGGGAATCTAGAGTGATCTCCATGAACACCGAGGTGGTACTCGACGCGGGCGCGGTCAGCCGCTGCCGTCGGCGCGTGCACCTCGAACACGACCCCGCGATGCGCGAGGTACCGCTTTCCCCGCCCGACCCCACCGCGCAGCAGCGGATCGACGACGCCACCGCTCACCGCGAGGACATCGTCGCCCGGCTGATGGCCGCCAACGACGACCACTGGGTGAAGATCGGACGTGACCTGCCCGCCCACGAGCGCGTCGAGCAGACGCTGCAGGCCTTCGCCGACGGTGCCCGCTACATCTGGGGTGCGCTGCTGCCGGTCGACACCGCCGGGCACCGGCGGGGCGGCATCGACCTGCTCGTGCGCAGCGGCCGCGGGTACGTCCCGGTGCTCGTCGTGCGGCACCGCATCACCGACCGCGGGGCCGGCGCGATCGTCACCGCGCTGACCGATCTCGACCCGGGGCACCGGAAGGCCGACGAAGGCCGCAAGGTCCGGTCGCAGCCGCGCGACCAGCTCCGGCTCGTGCACATCCGCCGCATGCTGCAGACGCTCGGGCAGGCCGACGAGAGCCTCACGCTCGGCGGGGTCATCGGGCTCGACGCCGACGTCGTCGTCTGGCACGACCTGACCGCGGGCACCTGGCCCGGCGGCCGCAACGCGCTCACCGAGTACCAAGCCCGGTTCGCTGACCGGCTCGCCATCGCCTCCGCCGCCGCGAACGGCGAGGAGCCGCTCGCCGAGCCTTCGCGCGTCCTGGAGTGCCGTCGCTGCCCGTGGTGGCCGACGTGCGAGGTCGTGCTCACCGAAACCCGGGACGTCAGCCTGGTCGTCCGCGGCGAGGACGCCGTCGAGCTGCGCCGGGCCGGGGTGTCCACTGTGGACAAGCTGGCCGCGCTCGACCCGGCGGGCGAGCCGCCGGAGGTGAACTGGACCGGCGTCACCTTCCCGGACGCCGTCGTGCTCGCCCGGGCCTGGCTGGCCGACCTCACGCTGGTGCGCCGCGTCGACCGGGTCGTGGTGCCGCGTGCCGACGTCGAGGTCGACGTCGACATGGAGAGCTTCGGCGACGCCGGTGCGTACCTCTGGGGCTGCCTGCTCACGGGGGCCGACATCGGTGTCACGCCGGGGTACCGCGCCTTCGCGACGTGGGACCCGCTGCCCACCGACGACGAGGCCCGGTCCTTCGCCGAGTTCTGGGCCTGGCTCACCGACGTCCGCGAGCGCACCGAAGCGGCGGGCCTGACCTTCCGCGCCTACTGCTACAACGCGCTCGCCGAGAACCGCTGGCTCTTCGGCTCGGTCGAGCGCTTCGGCCACCACCCCGGCGTCCCGTCGAAGAAGGACATCCAGTCCTTTGTGGATTCCGAGCAGTGGGTGGACCTCTTCCGCAGCGTCACCGACCAGTTCCTGTGCTCCCACGGCAAGGGCCTGAAGGTGATCGCCCCGGTGGCCGGCTTCTCCTGGCGCGACCCGGAGGCGGGCGGCGAGGCGTCGATGCGCTGGTACCGCGACGCGGTGGGCATGGACGGCGAGAAACCGGACGACGACCAGCGCGAACGGCTCCTGCGCTACAACGAGGACGACGTCCTCGCGACGCGCGCGCTGCGCGAGTGGATCGACGCCCGAGCGCAGGCCGAAGTGCCGTACATGTTCGATCTCTGAGTAGTTCGCCGACTAAGACACTTGCCAACTGGCGCGTCTTCCGCAATACTCGTCTGCGAGTACTCGTAGCCGAGGAGTTGCAATGAAACGGCGGAAGGTCGCCAACGTCCTGGGGCTGGCCGTCCTCTCCGTCGTGCAGGAACGCCCCATGCACCCGTACGAAATGGCGGCCGTGCTCAAGCAGCGCGGCAAGGACGCCGACATGCCGATCAAGTGGGGCTCGCTCTACACCGTCGTCGCCAACCTCGAGAAACACGGCTTCGTCGAGGCGGTCGAGAGCGTGAAGGACGGCGGACGCCCCGAGCGGACCGTCTACCGGATCACCCCGGCCGGGCGCGCGGAGTTCGAGGACTGGGTCCGCGAGCTCGTCGGCACGCTCGACCGGGAACCGCCGCGGTTCAAGGCCGGGCTGTCGATGATCGGCGTCCTCGGCCCGGACCAGGCGATCAGCCGATTACGGGAGCGGCTGGAGCAGCTCGGCGAACGCGCGGAGGCGCACCGCGCGGCGCTCGAACAACTGCGGCCGCTCCTGCCGCGGCTGTTCCTGGTGGAGGTCGAGTACGACCTCGCGATGACGGAAGCCGAGGCGCGCTGGGTGCGCGGCTTCCTCGAAGAACTGACCACCGGCGCCCTGCCCGGCCTCGATGCCTGGCGGCGCTACCACGAAACCGGCGAACTCCCGGACGACCTGGGGGAGTTCGTGGAGAGGTAGGAACCGATGGAAACGACCCGCAAGCACAAGGTGCCCGAGATGGAGGGCTTCCAGGCCCGCTGGTACGCCAAGAACCGCGGCACCGAAGCCCAGCTCGTGCAGTACCGGCGGCAGGCGGCCGAGGTCACCGCGGGCTGGCCCGAAGGCGCCGAAGTCCTGGAGGTGGCGCCCGGCCCCGGCTTCTTCGCCGTGGAGCTGGCCAAGCGCGGCTTCCGCGTCACCGGGCTCGACATCAGCCACACCATGGTCGAGATCGCCCGGGAGAACGGCGCCGGCCTCGACGTCGACTTCCGGCAGGGCGACATCACGCACGCGCCGTTCGAACCCGGGACGTTCGACTACCTGGTCTGCCAGGCCGCGTTCAAGAACTTCCGCCAGCCGGTGGCGGCGCTGAACGAAATGCACCGCGTGCTGCGCCCGGGCGGCTACGCGGTGATCCACGACCTCAACCACGAGGCCACCGGCGCCGACATCGATCGCGAGGTGGCCGGGATGAACCTGGGCGCGATCAGCGGCTTCACCACCCGGCAGGCGCTGGCGTGGCTGCGGCGGCGGGCGTTCACGCGCGAGCAGTTCGAGGCGCTGGCCGGGGAAAGCGCCTTCGGCGGCTGCTCGGTCACCGCCGACGGCATCGGCCTGGAGATCCGGCTGACCCGCTGAAACCGACCGCCGGGGCACGGGAGCGTGCCCCGGCGGTCGGTTTCAGCGCGGGGCCATCCGCAGCGAGCCGTCCATCCGGACCACCTCGCCGTTCAGGTAGTCGTGGTCGATGAGAGACAGCGCGAGCTGCGCGTACTCGTCCGGCCGCGCGAGCCGCTTCGGGAACGGGACGCCGGCCGCGAGCGACGCGCGGAACTCGTCGCTGACCGTGGCGAGCATCGGGGTGTCGACGATGCCCGGCGCGATGGTCAGCACGCGGATGCCGTGCGAGGCCAGGTCGCGGGCCGCGGGGAGCGTCATGCCGACGACGCCGCCCTTGGACGACGAGTAGGCGACCTGCCCGATCTGGCCGTCGAACGCGGCGATGGACGCGGTGTTGATGATGACGCCGCGGGCGTCGTCCTCGAGGGGCTCGGTCTTCGCGATCGCCTCGGACGCGATGGTCAGCACGTTGAACGTGCCGATCAGGTTGATCTGGATGACCTTCGCGTACAGCGCGAGGTCGTGGCGGCCCTTCTTGGACAGGATCCGCGCGGACGGCCCGATGCCGGCGCAGTTCACCACGGTCCGCAGCGGCACCCCGGAGCCGGCCGCGGTCGCGACGGCGGCCTCGACCTGCTCGACGTCGGTGACGTCCGCTTCGACGTAGGTGATGCCCTCGACCTGCTCGGCCTTCTCGATGGACGACGCCAGGTCCAGCGCGAACACCCGCGCGCCCCGGGCCGCCAGGGCCTTCGCCGTCGCCCCGCCGAGGCCGGACGCGCCCCCGGTGACGAGCGCCGCGGTGCCGTTGATCTGCATCTGTGCCGTTCCCTTCGTGTTCACGTTCGCGGACCCAGGTTAACGCTCGTTCGCATCCGGGGTTCGTGTCTTCGCTCACCGCTTCCGGGCACGACCGGTTCCGTTAGCGTCGTGGTCACGTCCGGCTGTCACCTTCAGCAGCATGACGCCAGCTCGCATCGTGGTGGTAGGAACCGGATACGTCGGCTTGACCACGGGGGCCTGCCTGGCCAGTCTCGGGCATTTCGTCACCTGCGTGGACGTCGACCGCGCGAAGGTCTCCCGGCTGGCCGCCGGCCGCGTCGACATCCTCGAACCCGGGCTCGCCGACCTCGTGCACCGCGGGGTCGCGGCCGGGCGCCTCCAGTTCGTCGTCGGCGCGCGGGACGCGGTCCGCCACGCGCAGGCGGTGTTCCTCTGCGTGCCGACGCCGATGGGTGCCGGCGGCTCCGCCGACCTGCGTGCGGTCGAGGCGGTGACGGCCGAGATCGGCGACGTCCTGCCCGCCGGCTGCGCGCTGGTCACCAAGTCGACCGTGCCGGTCGGCACCTCGAAGCGGATCCAGGCGCTGGTCGGCCGCACCGACGTGCCGGTCGTCTCCAACCCCGAATTCCTCCGCGAAGGCACCGCGGTCGCGGACTTTCTCGGCCCGGACCGGATCGTCGTCGGCTCGGACGACCTCGCCGCCGCGCGCTGGGTCGGCGAGCTGTACGCCGAGCTCGTCGCGCCGGTCGTCGTCGCCGACGCCGCCAGCGCGGAACTGGTCAAGTACGCCGCGAACTGCTACCTCGCGCTGAAGCTGTCCTACGTCAACTCGATCGCCGAGCTGTGCGAACGGCTCGGCGCGGACATCGACCTCGTCACCGAGGGCATGGGCTACGACCGGCGGATCGGCCGGACGTTCCTCAAGCCCGGCCCCGGCTGGGGCGGTTCCTGCCTGCCCAAGGACACCAGCGCGCTGGTCAAGGTGGCCGAGTCGGTCAACTACGACTTCACGATGCTGACCTCGGCCATCGACGAAAACCTCGCCCAGCGCGACCGGATCGTCGCGAAGATCGCCGGCGCGGTCGGCGGGACGCTGGCCGGCGCCCGGATCGGCGTGCTGGGCCTGGCGTTCAAGGCAGGCACCAACGACCTGCGCGACTCGCCCGCGCTCGCCGTCTCGTCGGTGCTGTGCGCGCTGGGCGCCGAGCTGATCGCCTACGACCCGGCGGTCGACGGCGAGATCGCCGGGATGACCGTCGTCGACGACGCCTACCAGGTCGCGAAGGACGCGGACGCCGTCGTCGTGCTCACCGAATGGGCCGAGTTCAAGCACCTCGACTGGGCGGCGATGGCCGACCTCATGGAGGGCATCGACGTCGTCGACACGCGGAACCTGCTCGACCCGCGGGTGATCGTGGACGCCGGGCTGTCCTGGCAGGGCGTCGGGCGGCCGCGGGCGGCGGCGCGAATCAAGGTTTCCTGACTCCGCCCGGCCCGCTAGGGTGATCGGCACGGCATCGCGTGTCGGTCACCGGCTGGGTGAGACATGGAGGTGGCGGGAGTGCCCTGGAGGCATTTCAACCGTGTCGGTATCCGTTTCTGTTGAATTGAACCATCTGATCGTCCCGTCCCGGAACAACCGGGAATCCGCCGAATTCCTGGCAAACCTGCTCGGCCTCGAAGTCGGGGAAGAGTGGGGTCCGTTCATCCCCGTCGAGACGCGCAACGGCGTCCGGCTGGACTTCGCGAGCGTCCCCGAGGCGGACCTCCGCCTGCAGCACTACTGCTTCCTGGTCCCCGAAGACGACTTCGACGCCGTCTTCGCGCGGCTCGTCGAAACGGGCGTGACCTATTTCGCCGATCCGCAGATGAAGCAGGTCGGCGAAATCAACCACAACCACGGCGGCCGTGGCGTCTATTTCCTCGATCCCGGCGGCAACGGGATGGAAATCATCACGCAGCCGTACGAGCCCGAGCGGCGGCGTCCGGCGGCTTGGTAATTCGTTAGCGTTGCGTACTATCGGGGCATGTTCACGACGAGGCCGGAGCTGACCGGCACCTTCGGGATGGTGGCATCGACGCACTGGCTGGCTTCGGCCACCGGGATGGCGGTGCTGGAGGACGGCGGCAACGCGTTCGACGCGGCGGTCGCGGCCGGCTTCGTCCTGCAGGTCGCCGAGCCGCACCTGTGCGGCCCGGCCGGCCAGGTGCCCGGCCTCTTCGTGACGGCGAACGATCCGACCCCGCGGGCGCTGGCCGGCCAAGGCCCGTCGCCCGCGGGGGCCACGCCCGAGCACTTCGCCTCCCTGGGCCTGGACCTGATCCCGGGCAGCGGCCTGCTCCCGGCGACCGTCCCGGGCGCGTGGGACGGCTGGCTCCTGCTCCTGCGCGACTACGGCACGAAGCCGCTGCGCGAGGTGCTGAAGTACGCGATCGGCTACGCGCGGGGCGGCGTCCCGCTGGTGTCGCGGGTCGGCGACACGATCAGCGCGGTCTCCCGCCTGTTCACCGAGCACTGGCCGACGTCGGCGGCGCTGTGGCTGCCGGACGGCAAGCCTGCGTCCGGCCTGCACCGCAATCCCGCGCTGGCCGACACCTGGGAGCGGCTGCTGCGTGAGGCGGAGGCCGTCTCGGGCCGCGAAGCCCAGATCGACGCCGGACGCCGGGCCTGGTCGCAGGGCTTCGTCGCGGAGGCGATCGAGGAGTTCAGCCGCCAGGCGTTCCGCGACGACTCCGGCCGCGACCACGCGGGCCTCCTGACCGGCGACGACCTGGCGTCGTGGTCGGCGACGTACGAGGACCCGGCGTTCGTGGACGTCGGCGACCGGCGCCTGGTCAAGATGGGCGGCTGGACGCAGGGGCCGGCCCTGCTGCAACAGGTGCTGCTCCTGCACGGCTTCCGCGACGAATTGTCCTATGTGGATGGAATCCCGACGGAACGCACGGTGCACTTGGCGACCGAGGCGGCGAAGCTGGCCTTCGCGGACCGCGAGGCCTGGTACGGCGACACCGACGTGCCCTTGGACGTGCTGCTTTCGGCGTCCTACACGGACGCCCGGCGCGCCCTGATCACCGACACCGCGTCCGCCGAACTGCGCCCGGGCGACGCCCGCGGCCCGGCCCGGCTTCCGGCGATCCTGGACTCCCTGCAGGGCATCGAAGCGGGCGGCGGCGCCACGGGCGAGCCGACGGTCGGCCCCCAGGGCCAGACCCGCGGCGACACGGTCCACCTCGACGTCGTCGACGCGGCGGGCAACCTGGTTTCCCTGACCCCGTCGGGCGGCTGGCTGCAGTCGAGCCCGACCATCCCGGCGCTGGGCTTCTGCCTGGATTCCCGCGGCCAGATGTTCTGGCTGGAGCAGGGCCTGCCGAATTCCCTGGCCCCGCGCAAGCGCCCCCGCATCACACTGTCGCCGTCCTTGGCCCTGCGGGACGGCGTTCCCACGCTGGCCTTCGGCACCCCGGGCGGCGACCAGCAGGACCAGTGGCAGCTGTGCTTCTGGCTGGCCCACGTCTACGGCGGCCTGAACCTCCAGGAGTCGATCGACTCGCCGGCCTGGCACACGACGGCGTTCCCCAGCTCGTTCTACCCGCGCTCGTGGAACCCGCGCGAGCTGGTGGTGGAGTCGCGGCTGGGTGCGTCCACTTTGGACGCTCTCCGCAACCGAGGCCACCGGATCGTCGACGCGGGCGACTGGGCACTGGGCCGCCTCTCGGCGGTCTCGCGCACGGACGGCGTCCTGCGGGCGGCGGCCAACGCCCGCGGCATGCAGGGCTACGCGGCGGGCCGTTAGGGCCCGGAGCAGCGCAGGTAGGCTGCCCCCAAACCAACAGCTAAGGGGGCTGGACGTGGAAGGAGCCACGGCCGAGGAGACCGTTTCGCCGCCTGCCGAGGAGGCGCCGCGGGCGTCCGGCCGCCGGTTCGGGCCACGGAAGGCCGCGCTCTGGCTCGGCCGGCTGCTGATCAGCGAAGGCCTCATCGCCTTCTACGTCGGCCTGGCGATTTCGATGGTCTTCAACCACCGGATCGTCACGCACCCGAAGTCGTTGCTCACCGGTGGGCTCGGCGATCCGCTGCTCTGGGTGTGGGAGCTCGGCTGGCAACACCACTGGCTGACCCACGGCGGCGACTTCTGGACGTCGAACCAGTTCTACCCGGCAACCGACAACTACGCGTTCGGCGAAACCCTGCTCGGCTACGTCCCCTTCAGCGTCTTCGCGGGCAACGGCCAGTACGACAACGTCTTCCTCTACAACGTCCTGTTCGTCTTCTGCTTCGCGCTCGCCTTCGCCGGCGCGTACCTGCTGGCCAAGCAGCTCGGCAGCAACTGGCAGGGCGCGCTGCTCGCCGGGGTGGTGTGGGCGTGGGCGCCGTGGCGGCTCAGCCACATCGCGCACCTCAACGTCCTCTCCACCGGCGGGATCGCGCTGGCCCTGTGGGCGCTGGCCAAGGGCCACGGCTTCACCTTCCGCGGCGAGCGCGGCGAGACCAAGCCGCGCTGGGTCGTCGCCGGGTGGCTGATCGCCGCGTGGCAGGTCAGCATCGGGTGGGCGATCGGGTTGCCCTTCGTCTACCTGATGGCCCTGGTCGGGATCGCGATCGCGCTCTACGCCTGGCGCCAGGGCCGCCGGATGATCATCGCGAACGTCGTCGGCGTGGTCGCCTTCCTCGGCATCGTCTGGTGGCTGGTCGTCCCGTTCCTGCGCGTGCGCGCGGAGTACGGCTTCACGCGCACCTGGCACGAGGTCGAAGTCTTCTCACCGCCCGTCAACGGCCTGTGGACCGCGCCGTACGAGACGTGGGTGTGGCTCGAGACGTTCTTCAACGACCAAAGCACGCTCCCGCCGGAGGGCGCCGGCGAGATGCTGCTGTTCCCGGGGCTGGTCGTCGCCGTGCTCGGGGTCGCCGGCCTGTTCCTCAGCGCCTGGACGTGGAAGGTCCGGGTCTTCCTGGGCGTCTTCGTGGCCTTCAACGTCCTCCTCTCGCTCGGCACCACCGTCTTCGGCGGCGGCCTCTACTGGCTGTTCTGGAACTTCCTGCCCGGCTGGGACGCCATGCGCACGCCGGGCCGGATGATCATGTGGGTCACCCTCGGCCTGGCCGTTCTCGCGGCCGGCCTGGTCACCCGGCTCTACCGGCTGATCGACGAGAACACCCGGATGGCGCGGCAGGTCATCGCGTTCTACATGATGTTCCCGGCGTTCTTCGCGCTCGTCGAAGGCATCCCGCGCTGGCAGCAGGTCGAAAACCCCGGGATCCCGCCGGACGTGAAGCAGGTGTTCACGACCACGAAGGAACCGATCGCGCTGCTGCCGATGGACCTGTGGAGCAACTTCAAGTACCAGCTCTGGTCCACCGAGGGCTTCCCGACCACGGCCAACGGCACGGCCAGCAACTACGGGCCGCAGTTCCACGACATGCAGGACTCGTCGGCCACCTTCCCCGACAAGCACAGCATCGACGTCTTCAAGCGCTACGGCATCCGCAAGATCGTCGTCGTGAAGTCGATGGAAGGGGCCGTCGGCATCCTCCAGCGGCCGACCGCCGGCCTGCCGCTGACCAAGGTCGAGTCGAACGACGTCGTCGTGTTCACCCTGGAGTGATCACGGCTGCTGCCACAGCCAGAACTCGATGCCCTGGTTGTCGGTGCAGTCCGCGGTGGTGCCGTACGGGTGGTTCTCGACCTCTCCCGCCCGGCCGCCCTGCTCGCGAACCCGCGTCAGGGCCGACTCCAGGTCGTCGACGGCGTACATCAGCTTCCAGCCGACCTGACGGTCCCCGGCCCACAGCCCGCCTTCGAGGCCGGGCCCGGCGAACCCCCAGGCGTCGGACACCGAGCCGGGCGTGAACTGCCAGCCCAGCACCGCGCCGTAGAACGACTTCGCCGGCTCGGCCTCCGGGACCTGGAACGTGAAGTACATGGCTTCGCCGTGGCGAGCCGGCCGAGGGCCCGCGGCCGGGGTCGCCGCCTGCGAGACCAGCCAGCGCTGGCCGAACGGGTCGCGGAACGAGCCGCCGCGGCCGTACGGCGAGTCGCTCACCGCGCGGATCAGCGTCGCGCCCAGCTCCAGCGCGCGGGCCACCGAAGCGTCGACGTCCGGGACCTCCACCCGCACCGACGCACCGCCCTCGCGCGGGGCCACGTGCCCGATCTCCGGGTACTCCTCGGCGAGCATCAGCACCGCGTCGCCGATGGCCAGCTCCGCGTGCCCGACGCGGCCGTCGTCCATCAGGATCGGGTCGCCGCGCCGGACCGCGCCGAACACCTCGACGTAGAAGTCGAGCGCCGCGCGGGCGTCGGACACGGCCAGGTACGGGGTCAGCGAGCGCAGCTCGGCGTGGTGGGCCGGCGCTTCCGAAGTGGTGGTCATATCGGCTCCGTTCAAGAGGGCGCGACGCAGCTGGTCGCGCAGTTCGGCGGCGAAGTCCGGGTCGGGCGCGACCCGCTCGGAGGGACGGCGAAGCGCGTCGAAAGGCTCAGGCACCGCGACCCTCCTTCTCCTCGTAAGCGCGCCGGAACGCGGCCCGGGCCCGGACGAGCAACGCCTCGGTGGCGTGCACGCTGCGCCCCAGGTGGCCGGCGACCTCGGGGACGCCGAGGCCGTCGACGTACCGCAGGGTCAGCGCGGCCCGGTGGTGTGGCCCGAGGGCTTCGAGCACCTGTCTCGCGCGGAGGGCGTCGAGTTGCTCGTCCCACGGGTCCTCGACGTCCGGCTCGCTG
Organism: Amycolatopsis sp. NPDC004772; assembly: GCF_053601215.1. Classification (NCBI taxonomy): domain Bacteria; kingdom Bacillati; phylum Actinomycetota; class Actinomycetes; order Pseudonocardiales; family Pseudonocardiaceae; genus Amycolatopsis; species Amycolatopsis sp. NPDC004772. The sequence goes on along the minus strand of NZ_JBSGBK010000098.1, from coordinate 5,708 downwards.
TCGTGCACGAGCCGCAGGCCGCGTTCCTCGCGTTCTTTGCGCCGCCAGTGGTCGGCGAGCTTGTGCCGGGCGACGCCGATCAGCCACCCGGTGCTCACTGGAGGTGCGTACTCCTTGCGACAGGCGGCGACCGCCCCGAGGAACGTCTCGGACGTCAGCTCCTCGGCGAGCGTGCGGTCGCCGCACCGGGACAGCAGGTACCCGTAGACCTCCGGCAGGGCCGTCTCGTACAGCCCGAGCAGCGCGAAGGCCGGGTCCGGTCGTACCCGCGGTTCCGTCACACCTCCATAGTCGTCCGGCGCCCGGACTTTCCGACGGGTGAATCGGAGATTTCTACGCCCGCGGGTCCGGCAGCCGCCGCCCGGTGAGCGCGACGATCGCCGCCAGCACCGCCACCACGCCGATCACCAGCGCGAACGCGTCCCGGCTGCCCAGCGAGCCCGACAGTGCCGCGTACAGACTCCCCAGCGTCGCCACGCCCAGGGCCAGCGACGTTTGCTGGTTCGTCGTCATCACGCCACTGCCGACGCCGGCCAGGTCGGTCGGCACGTGGGACAGCACGATCCGGAACAACGTCGTCATCGCCAGGGCGTTCCCCACGCCGATCGCCACCATCGACGGCGCCAGGTCGAGGATCGTCACGTGCGGCCACGCCGACAGCGTCGTGCACAGCAGCGCCACCATGCCCAGCGCCGTGATCGCGCCGCCGACCGGGACGACCTTCTGGCCGTAGCGGGCCACCAGGCGGCTGCTCAGCATCGACACCGTGAAGTAGGCGACGGCCAGCGGGGTCAGCGCGCCACCCGCGCCCAGCGGGCCGAAGTGCAGGCCCTCCTGCAGCGTCATCGCGAACACGAACATGAACGAGCCGAAGGCGCCGAAGAACGGCACGGCCACCATCAGCCCGCGGCGCACGCTCGGCAGCCGCATCACCGAAGGCGGCAGCAGCGGCGTGCCGCCCAGACGCTCCAACCGCCGCTCGACGAGCACGAACGCCGCCGCCGCGAACGGGAACACCGCCAGCAGCGCGATCGTCCACACCGGCCAGCCCAGCGCGCGGCCCTCCATCAGCGGGACCAGCAGCGACAGCAGCGTCACGGCCAGCAGCGCGGTGCCGAGGCGGTCGACGCCCAGCGGGTTGTGCGCGCGGCTCTCCGGCAGCTTGCGGGCCATCACCAGCACGACCAGGCCGATCGGGACGTTCACCAGGAAGATCGGCCGCCAGCCGGTGCCCCACAGGTCGGCCGCCACCAGGCCACCGCCGAGGAGCTGGCCGACCACCGTCGAGATGCCGCCGGTCGCGCCGAACAGGCCGAGCGCGCGCGACCGCTTCTCGCCGGACGTCGTCGCCTGGATGATCGAGAGCACCTGCGGCAGCAGCAGGGCCGACGCCGCCCCCTGCGCGGCGCGGGCCACCACCAGCGTGCCGGCCGTCGGGGCGATGCCGCAGGCCAGGGACGTCAGCGTGAACAGCCAGAGGCCGGCGACGAACAGCCGCCGCCTGCCGAACGAGTCGCCGAGGCGGCCGCCGACCACCAGCAGCACCGCGTACGCGATGCCGTAGGCCGCGACCACCAGTTCCAGGGTGGCGGTGGACGCGTGGAGGTCGGCATCGATCGTCGGCAGCGCGACGTTGACGATGAAGAAGTCGATGATCGGCAGTGCCGCCCCCAGCAGCACCGTGACCAGGCCGGCGGGGGTCAGTCCCGGCCGGGCGGGGGCGCCGGTGGTAGTCGGCGCAAGTTCGGTCGTGGTCATGAGTACTACGATCAACCCGTTGGGAAACTGGTACCAGTTGCTGTTTATCCGGGTACTGACCACTACCTGGTACCAGGTTCCGGAGCGTGCCATCCTGGCACCATGACCACCGCCGTCGAATCCGGCCTGCGCCGCCAAGAGCTCGCGCGGTTCCTCCGCAGCCGGCGTGAGCGGATCACGCCCGAGCAGGTCGGCCTGCCGATCGTGGGCCGCCGCCGGACGCCGGGGCTGCGCCGCGAAGAGGTCGCGCAGCTCGCGGGCGTCGGGGTCACCTGGTACACGTGGCTCGAGCAGGGCCGCGACATCAACGCGTCCGAGCAGGTCCTGCAGGCGATCGCCCGCACCCTGCGGCTCGACCCGCACGAGCACGTCCACCTCTTCCGCCTGGCCGGGGTCCCCGAGCCGGCGGGGGAGAAGGATTGCCAGGTCATCACGCCGGCGATGGAGCTCATGCTGAAGAAGCTGGAGCCGTACCCGGTCGCGATCCGCAACGCCCGCTGCGACCTGCTGGGCTACAACCGCGGCTACACCTGGCTGATGGGCGACGTCGACGACATCCCGTTCGCGGATCGGAACACCCTGGTCCAGTGCCTGCTCAACCCCGAGTGGCGCCGGCGGATGCTCGACTGGGAGACGAACATCCCGCGCGTGATCGCGTCCTTCCGTGCGGCGATGGCCGACCACGTCGCCGAGCCGGCGTGGAAGCAGCTGGTCAAGCGGCTCAAGGCCGAGTCGCCGCTGTTCGCCGAGCTGTGGCCGCACCACGACGTCAACTCGGAGCCGATCCGCACCAAGCGGTACCTGCACCCGGACGTCGGGCTGCTGCAGTTCAACTTCACCTACCTCTACTACGGCCGCCGCTCCGAGATCACCATGTCGACCTACACCCCGGCCGACGAGGAGACCGCGGCGAAGCTCCCGCTCGTCTTCGACTGACGACGTACGCCTGCCGTGCGCTCCGGGACGGACGCGCGGACCGGCCGTGACCGGTAGTTTCGCGGCATGAGAAGGCCTCCGTGGGCAGGACGCCTGGCGCGCACCGTCGTCGTCGGGGTCTTCGTGATCGGGGCGACCAGTGCGTCGTCGCGGTGGCAGCCCGGGGCGTCGCCGCTGACGCCGATCGGTCTCGCGTGGCTCGCCGCGACCGTCCTCACGCTGCTGCTCGTCCACCGCTTCCCGCTGACGCTCTTCCTGGTCACGGCCGCGTCCGCGTTCGGCTACTACGCCTCCGGCCTGCCCGGCGGGCCGGTCATCCTGGTACCGACCGTCGCGTTGTTCGTGCTGACCCGGCAGCGGGGACCGCTCACCGCGGGCATCACCGGCGCCTCGGCGCTCGCCGCCGCCTACGTCGTGCACATCGTCCTGACCAGGTCTTTCGCGGTGGAAGCCGGAGTCGCGTTCGTCTTCGTCTGGCTGATCGCCGTCATCGGGGTCGGGACGGCTGTCCGGTACCAGCTCGACGCGCTCGCCGCCCGCCGCGAGCAGGCCGACGAGCACCGGCACCGGCTCGCCGAGCAGGAGCGGCTGCGGATCGCCCGCGAGGTCCACGACGTCGTCGCGCACAGCCTCGCGATGATCAACGTCCAGGCGGGCGTCGCCGCGCACGTCGCCGACCGGCGGCCCGAGCAGGCGAAGGAGGCGCTGCTCAACATCAAGGCGGCCAGCGCGTCCGCGCTGAACGACCTGCGCGCGACCCTGGCCGTGCTGCGCTCCGGCGAGGACAAGGCACCCGCGCCGAGCCTCGCCCAGGCCGCCGAGCTGCTGGACCACGCCCGCGACGCCGGGCTCGCGGTCGACGTCCACGGCGCACCCGGCGACCTCCCGGCACCCGTCGACGCGGCCGCCTACCGGATCCTGCAGGAGTCGCTGACCAACGTCGTCCGGCACGCCGACCGGCCGAACCGCGTCGACGTCCGGTTCGAGCGGCGACCGGGGACCTTCACGCTGCGGGTCCGCGACGACGGCCGCGGCACCGCCCACCCGGCCCCGGGCCACGGCCTCCGGGGCATGTGCGAACGCGCCGCGGCCCTCGGCGGCCGGTGCACCGCCGGGCCGGTCGACGGCGGGTTCGAAGTGTGCGTCGAGCTACCGATCGAGGGGGAAGCATGATCCGCGTCCTGCTGGCCGACGACCAGGTCCTGGTCCGCGCCGGGTTCCGCGTGCTGCTGGAGACCGAGGACGGCTTCGAGGTCGTCGGCGAGGCGGGTGACGGCGAGCAGGCCGTGGCCGGCGCGGTCGAGCACCGGCCGGACATCGTCGTGATGGACGTCCGGATGCCCGGCGTCGACGGCCTCGAAGCAACCCGCCGGATCACCGCCCACCCGGACCTCGCCGGGACGAAAGTGCTGGTCCTGACCACTTTCGACGTCGACGAGTACGTCTACGAAGCCCTGCGCGCGGGCGCCAGCGGGTTCCTGCTGAAGGACACCGAGCCGGTCGAGCTGCTGCGGGCGTTGCGGGTCGTCGCGAGCGGCGAAGCGCTGCTGGCGCCGACCGTCACCCGCCGGCTGATCCAGGAGTTCGTCGGGCGCCCGGAGCACCGGCGCATCGACACCAGCGCCGTCCGCGAGATCACTGACCGCGAGCGCGAGGTGCTCGGCCTGGTCGCGGGCGGGATGTCGAACGACGAAATCGCTGCCCACCTGGTCATCTCGACGGCGACGGCGCGCACCCACGTCAGCCGCATCATGACGAAGATCGGCGCGCGCGACCGCGCCCAGCTGGTGGTGCTGGCCTACGAGTCCGGGCTCGTCACACCGCGTCGCCCCGCCTGACCCGGCGCACCACACGAACCGCGCGCACCAGGAACACCACGGCGAGAACGCCGACCAGGCAGATCCAGATCACGGCGCCTCCTCTCCCGGCCGATGCTCTGCTCAGTGGGCGTCCGAGAGGGGGACGGCGTTCACCGACACGGCGGAAGTCACACCTTCGGGCTAAGCGCGGCGGGCTCCCCGGCTATCCTCGGCGGGTGATTTCGTACGCGCAGAACGCGGAGGACGTCGTGCTCGCCCGCGTCTTCGCGGGGCAGGCCACCGGGCGTTACGTCGACCTCGGCGCCGGGGATCCCGTGGTCGCGTCGGTCACCAAGCACTTCTACGACCTCGGCTGGCGGGGCATCAACGTCGAGCCGATCCCGGCGAAGGCCCGCGAACTGCGCAGCGCCCGCCCGGAGGACCGCACGCTGCAGGTCGCGGTCGGGGCCGCACCCGGCGTGGCGAAGCTGCACGTCGTCGAGGACGAATGGGGCTGGTCGACCCTCGACGACGACCTCGCCGTCCACTACCGCGACGACCGCCGCTGGGAGGTGGGTGCGGTCGAGGTGGAGCTGACCACGCTCGCCGCGCTCCTCGACGCCCACCCCGGCCCGGTCGACTTCCTGAAGATCGACGTCGAAGGCGCCGAGCGCGCGGTGATCGAGGGCGCGGACTGGACCCGGCACCGGCCGCGCGTGCTCGTCGTCGAGGCGACCGAACCCGGCTCGCCGAAGCCCACCCACGAGCAGTGGGAGCCGATGCTCCTCGACGCGGGGTACCGCTGCGCGCTGTTCGACGGCCTCAACCGCTTCTACGGCCAGGCCGGCGACGCCGACGCCCTGGCCGCGCTGGCCGCTCCGGCCAACGTGTTCGACGACTACGAGCCGCACGAGCACGTCCGCCTGCGCGAAGAGTTCGCCGCGGCCCAGGCGGGCCGCCCCGCCGAGGTCGGCTACATCCGGCGGCTCGAGGAGACGGTGGCCGAGGCCCAGCGCGCCCGCACCGACCTCGGGCTGGAGCTGGCCGAGGCCCGCCGCGAGCTGGCTCAGGCCGCCCGCACCGCCGAGGAGAACCGCCGCCGCGCCGCGGCCCTCGAACACCGCGTGGCAATGCGCCCGATGGCCTCGGGATACGTCAGGTGTGGTCAGGACGGCGTCCGGCAGCGTGCGGTACGGCTGGGTCATGACCTTGACC
>NZ_JBSGBK010000097.1:0-31121 GCF_053601215.1 Amycolatopsis sp. NPDC004772 | reverse complement strand
GCACCCAATGTGGCGTTCGGTGCGTTGGACGCACCCAACGCCACATTGGGGCGCTGGGGACTCAGCCGAGCCCGTTGAGGCCGATCACCCGGGAGTACCAGTGGGCGCTCTGCTTCGGCGTCCGCCGCTGCGTCGCGTAGTCGACGTGCACCAGGCCGAAGCGCTTCGCGTACCCCTCGGCCCACTCGAAGTTGTCGAGCAGCGACCAGTAGAAGTACCCGCGCAGGTCGACGCCCGCCTGGATCGCGTCGTGACAGGCGCGCAGGTGGGAGTCGAGGAACGCGACGCGGTCGGTGTCGACGATGTCACCGCCGTCGGAGACGACGTCGGGGTAGGCCGCGCCGTTCTCCGTGATGTACAGCGGCACCGACCGGTAGCCGCGGTGCACCTGCAGCAGGGACTCGGTCAGCCCGGCCGGCTGGACCTCCCAGCCGGAGTCGGTGCGGGGTGCCGCCGGGTCCGGGACGAAGTGCACGTCGGCCGCGCCGACCCACTCCGGGCCCGCCGGCTCGCTGCCCGGCACCGGACGGCCCGCGACGCGGTAGTCGCGGTAGTAGTTCACGCCCAGCCAGTCGACGTGCGCGGCGATGACCGCGGGGTCGTCGTCGCGCACGACCGAGCCCAGCCCGAACGGCTCGAGGTCGGCGACCAGGTCGTCCGGGTACCCGCCGCGCAGCACCGGGTCGAGGAACAGCCGGTTCTGCAGGCCGTCGATCCGCCGGGCCGCGGAGACGTCGGAGACGTTCGCCGGGTCGTGCGGGGCGACCGGGTACAGGTTCAGCGTGATGCCGGCCGGGGTGCCCGGGGCGTGCTGCCGGATGATGTCCATCGCCAGGCCGTGGCCCAGCAGCAGGTGGTGCGTGGCGGCCACGGCCGCCGGGTGGTCGGTGCGGCCGGGCGCGTGGATGCCGCCCGCGTAGCCGAGCATCGCCGCGCACCACGGCTCGTTGAGCGTCGACCAGCTGGCGACGCGGTCGCCCAGCCGCGCCAGCACGGTCTCGGCGTACTCGGCGAACCGGTAGGCGGTGTCCCGGTTGGTCCAGCCGCCCTGTTCCTCCAGCGCCTGCGGCAGGTCCCAGTGGTACAGCGTCGCCCACGGCTGGATCCCGGACTCGAGCAGGCAGTCGACCAGCCGGTCGTAGAAGGAGAGCCCGGCGGTGTTCACCTCGCCGCCGTCCGGCCGCACCCGCGGCCAGGCCAGCGAGAAGCGGTAGGCACCGAGGTTGAGCCGGCGCATCAGCCCGACGTCTTCGGAGTACCGCCGGTAGTGGTCGGCCGCCGGTTCGCCGTTGTCGCCGCCCCGGACCGCACCCGGGCGGCGGGCGAAGACGTCCCAGACCGAGTCGGTGCGCCCGTCGGCCGTCGTGGCTCCTTCCACCTGGAACGCCGCGGTGGCGGCGCCCCAGACGAAGCCAGGCGGGAACATCAACGCGGTCTCCGCCCGAACGCTGTCGGGATGTACGGACATGTTCACCCTTTCACGGCACCTTGCATGATCCCGGCCACGATCTGGCGGCCGAGGAGGACGAAGACGATGAGGATCGGGATGGTGGCCAGGGTCGTGCCCGCCAGGACGAGCGAGTAGTCGACGTAGTAGCCGCTCTGCAGCTTTTCCAGGGCCACCTGGACGGTGGGGTTGCCGGCGTCCAGCACGACGAGCGGCCACAGGAAGTCGTTCCAGGACATCATGAACGTGAACATCGCGAGGATCGCCGCGGCCGGGCGCACCGCGGGCATGCAGACGTTCCAGAAGATCCGGATCATGCTGCAGCCGTCGACGCGCGCGGCCTCGATGAGCTCGTACGGCAGAGCGTCCACTGTGTACTGGCGCATCCAGAACACGCCGAACGCGGTGACCAGGTTGGGCACGATCACCGCCGTGAGGCTCCCGGTCCAGCCCAGCTCGGACATCGCGATGAACAGCGGGATGATGCCCAGCTGGGTGGGCACCGCGAGCGTGACGACGATGAACACGAACAGCTTGTTCGCACCGCGGAACCGCAGTTTCGCGAAGGCGAACCCGGCCAGCGAGGAGAACAGCACCGTCGTCAGCGTCACCGTGCCGGACACGATGACGCTGTTGGCCAGCGCCTTCCAGAACGGCACGGTGTCGAACACCCGGGCCGCGTTGGCGAAGAAGTTGCCGCCGGGCACGAACGGCGGGATGCGCTCGGTGAGCATCCCGTTGTCGCGGCTGGCCACGAGGAACGACCAGTAGAACGGGAACAGCGAACCGAGCACGAAGATCGCCAGCACGACGTAGGTCGCCTTACGGGGCTTGCCGAGGGTGGCGACCTTCTGCCGCACTCCGGTCGGCCGGCTCTGGAGTGTTGTCATTTCTTCTTCACCTTCACCGCCGGGGTGCTGGCGATCCGGCTGGTGAGGAAGTAGTTCGCCAGCGCGATGAGCACGATGATCAGGAACAGCACCCAGGCGATCGCCGAGGCGTAGCCGAGGTCGGCGTTCTGGAACGCCGTCTGGTAGAGGTAGAGCGTCACGGTCTGGAACTGGTTGGTCGAGCCGCCGTTGTTCGACCCGGGCATGGCGTCGAACAGTTTCGGCTCGGTGAAGATCTGCAGGCCGCCGATCGTCGAGGTGATGGTGATGAAGATCAGCGTCGGCTTGAGCAGCGGCAGGGTGACGTTCCAGAAGCGCCGCCAGGTGCCGGCGCCGTCGATCACCGCCGCCTCGTGCAGTTCCTTGGGGATGGCCTGCATGGCCGCCAGCACGATCAGGGCGTTGTAGCCGGTCCAGCGCCAGTTGACCATGATCGCGATCGCGACGTGGCTGCCGAAGCGGTTGGCCTGCCAGTCGACCGGGTCCAGCCCGATGGTCTGCAGCACGCCGTTGATCAGCCCGTACTTCGGGCCGAAGAGGTTGGCGAAGATGATGCCGATGGCGACGAGGCTGGCCGCGTACGGCAGCAGGATGCCGACCCGCCAGCCGGTCGCACCGCGCAGCCGCGACCCGAGCAACGCCGCCAGGAGCACCGCGATGATCAGCTGGGGGACGCTGGAGAGCAGGAAGATGCTGACCGTGTTCGTCAGCGCGTTCCAGAACTGCGCGTCGGCGAAGAGCTCCTTGAAGTTGTCGAGGCCGATGAAGTCGGGGGCGTCGGTCCCGGCTTCCCACTTGAACAGCGAGACGTACGCGGTGTAGAGCAGCGGGAACAGCCCGACGATCCCGAACAGGATGAAGAACGGCGCGATGTAGAGGTACGGCGAGACCTTGACGTCCCACCGGCTCAACCGGTGACGGAAGGTGGGCCGGGGAGACACTCGCTCCCCGGCCTTACTCCCTTCTGGCGCGACCTTGTCGAGGACGGTCATCGGTTCAGCGCGTGATCTTCTTCGCGGCTTCGACCATCTGGTTCCAGCCGTCCGTCGCCGACTTGCCCTGCTCGACCGCCTGCAGGGCCGGGCTGGAGGCGTTCTCCTGGATCTGGCCGTCACCGGGGCCCTTGTACTGCGGCTTCTGCACCTTCTTGGCCTGCTCGGCGAACAGCGCGCCGACCTTCGTGTCGCCGAAGTAGTCGTTGGTGTAGCTCAGCAGCGCGGGGTCGGTCAGCGCCTTGACCTGGCTCGGGAAGGTGCCCTTGGCCTGGAACGCCTTGATCTGCTGCTCCGGCGCGGTCAGCCAGGCCGCGAGCTCGGCGGCCTCCTTCGGGTGCTTCGACTGCGTCGGCACGGTCAGGTACGAACCGCCCCAGTTGCCGCCGCCGCCGGGGAAGGCCGCGGTGACCGCCCACTTGCCGGCGTTCTCGGGGCCGGCCTGCTCCTTGATCACGCCGAGCATCCACGCCGGGCACACCTTCGTGGCGAACGCGCCCTGCTTGAAGCCGGTGTTCCACTCGTTGCTGAACGCGGTGAGCTTGGCCGACTCGCCCTTGGCGACCGCGTCGGTGACCTTGGCCCAGGCGTCCTTGATGCCCTGGTTGTTCTCGACGGCCAGCTTGTCGTCCTTGTTGATGTAGCCCTCGGGCAGCTGGTTCACCATCGCGTTGAAGTTCTGCGCGGCCGAGTCGAACCAGGCCTTGCCGTTGCTCTTCTTCACGAAGTCCGCGCCGGCGGCGAAGTAGCTGTCCCAGGTGGCGAACAGCGGCTTGACCGCTTCGGGGTCGTCCGGCAGGCCGGCGGCCTTGAACATGTCCTTGCGGTAGCACATGGCGAGCGGGCCGATGTCGGTGCCGTAGCCGATGAGCTTGCCGTCCTTGGTCTTGGCGGCGTCGTACTTCCAGGGCAGCCAGCGGTCCGGGGAGGCGTCGGCCGGGCCGATCTTGCTCAGGTCGTTGAACTTCGAACCCTTGTCGAGGAAGTCCGACAGGTGGCCCTCTTCGAGCGCCGTCACGTCGGCGAGGCCGGAGCCCGCGGCCAGCTTCGTGACGAGTTCCTCGTGGTAGGGGCCGCCCTGGCCGGTCTTGCGGTGGGTGATCTTGATGTTGGGGTGCAGTCGCTCGTATTCCGGGATGAGGGCCTCGTAGCCGAACTCGGTGAACGTCGCCAGCGTCAGGTCGACGTGCTCATTCGGGTTCGCCGCCGCCGGTGGGGTCTGCTCACCGCCCCCGCTGCAGGCCGAGGCGCCGAGCGCCGTCATCGTGATGCCCAGTGCCAGGACCAGGCCGTTCCGGATCGTTCTCACGTGTCCAACCACCTTGTTGACGGGAATGAGCGCTCTCACTGCTGGGAGCCGATCTGGGAGCGCTCCCAGGTGTGGCAGAGTCTGCTGGGGGCGTTCACCGGTGTCAAGAGGTCGTAACCGGAGCGTTTCCTGCGAGGAGCGCTCCCGGACGCGCGGAGGCGTGAACGTTAAGCTGAGGCGGTCAGAGTTGCAGAGGGTGAGCGAGGGCGGTGCCGTGGGGCCTCGAGCAGGGGATGAAGAACGGCCGACACTGGAGGACGTCGCGGCGTTCGCCGGTGTGTCGCGGTCGACGGCGTCCCGGGCGTTGAACGACGACGCGTACGTCAGCGCGGCGGCGCGGGAGAAGGTCCTGGCCGCGGCCCGTGACCTGGGCTATTCCCCGAACCAGGCGGCGCGGTCGCTGGTCACGCGCCGCACCGGGGCGATCGCGGTGGTGCTGTCGGAGCCGGAGTCCCGGCTGCTCGACGACCCCTACCGCGCGGCCGTCATGCGGGCCGGCTACCGGGAGCTCGCCGACGTCGGCCGCCAGATGGTGCTGATCTTCAGCGACATCCGCGAGGACCTGAGCCGGACGGTCCGGTTCCTCGAGGGCGGCCACGTCGACGGCGCGCTCGTGTTCGCGCCGCACCGGGCCGACCCGCTGCCCAAGGCGCTGCGGCTGCTGCGCATCCCGGTGGTGTTCGGCGGCCAGGCGGCCGGCATCCGCCGCGGCGTCCACGTCGTCGACTTCGACAACGAGGGCGGCGCCCGGCTGGCGGTCGAGCACCTGGTCGCGGCCGGGCGGCGGCGGATCGCCACGATCGCCGGCCCCCAGGACCAGAGCGCACCGATCGACCGGCTCGCGGGCTGGCGCAAGACGCTGCTCGACGCCGGGCTCGACCCCGCCGACCTGGCCGAAGAGGCCGACTTCACCCTTTCGGGCGGAGCGAACGCGATGTCGGCCCTGCTGACCCGTCACCCCGACCTCGACGCGGTCTTCGTCGCCAGCGACATGATGGCAGTGGGCGCGTTCCGCACGCTGGGCGCGGCCGGCCGCCGCATCCCGGACGACGTCGCGGTGGTCAGCTTCGACGACAACGCCACCCTCGCCCCGGCGATGGACCCGCCCCTGACGTCGGTCCACCAGGACCCCCGCGAGCAGGTCCACGCCATGGTCGAGACCCTGATGCGGCTGCTCGACGACCAGAACCTCAAGCCGCGCCAGCACATCCTCCCGGTCTCCCTGGCGGTCCGCGCCTCGAGCTGACGTTTCGTCCACCTGAGTACGCGTGTCGACCCCTCGATCACGCGCGTCGACCTTCCACTCACGCGTGTCGACCCTTCGCGCGCGCATGCCGACCCTCGGCGTCCCCTGCCGGAGGCCGAACCGGCGTACCCGGAGCGTCGGATGGCGTACCCGGAGGGACGGCCGGCGTATCCCGGAGGCCGGTTCGCGGGCCCGGAGGGTCGACACGCGTGTTTCACGGGTCGACACGCGTGATTGTGGAGCCGACACAGTGTCCGTGCCTCGATGGGTGGGAACGTTCCGGCCCGAGATGTACGCCTTTGGCGCTAAACAGCGTTTCCTGAGCACCCAACGTAACAACTAGACTGGGCTGAACGGGTGACGGGGCGACTAACGGGGTCGGCTGTTCAGGAGTGTTCAGTGAGCCGGCGTTCGCCGGGCGCGTAGGTGTGACACTCGGCGCCGCGGTGTCCTTCTGACTCGATTCTTTACATCCAGGTTTCCGGCTGGCTACCGTCTGCGCCTGGAAGCGCTCCCAGATCGCTGGCTCCCTACGGACAAAGGAGTTCCGCAGCCATGCGTTCCTCCCCTCGAAAGCGCGCCCGGGCGCTGGCACTGGCTTCGGCCGTGCTGGCGGTCACGGGTGCGGTGGTCGCCCCACCACCGGCGCTCGGCGCCGACATCGCCTGTTCCGTCACCTACACCACCAACGACTGGGACACCGGGTTCACCGCGAACGTCTCGCTGCGCAACGACGGAGCTCCGTTCGACAGCTGGAAGGTCGGCTGGACGTTCCTCGACGGCCAGAAGGTCCAGCAGGGCTGGAGCGCGACGTTCGCCCAGTCGGGCGCCGCGGTCACCGCGACGAACATGTCCTACAACGGCCACCTCGACACCGGCGCGAGCACGTCGTTCGGGTTCAACGGCTCGAAGGGCTCGGCCAACCGGCCGCCCACCGACTTCTCGGTGAACGGCACCGCGTGCACCGGCGCCAACAAGGCGCCGACGGTCACCCTGACCTCGCCGAGTTCAACCGGCTCGTACTACGCCCCGGCGACGATCCCGCTGGCCGCGACGGCCGCCGACAGCGACGGCACGGTGAGCAAGGTCGAGTTCTACGCCGGTGACACGCTGCTGGCCACGGACACGGCCGCGCCGTTCGAAGGCAGCTGGGGCAACGTCCCGGCCGGGACGTACTCGATCAGCGCCAAGGCCTACGACAACAAGGGCGCGTCGACGACGTCGAGCCCGGTCAGCGTGAAGGTCCTCTCCGGGCCGACGATCGTCGCCGCCCCGGCGACCGCGCAGGTCAAGCAGGGTGGCACGACGACCTTCGCGGTCTCCCTCGCCGGTGCCCCGACGGCCCCGGTCACCGTCGCCGTCGCGCGCACGGCCGGAAGCACCGACCTCACGGCCGCGCCGACGAGCCTGACGTTCACGACGGCGAACTGGAACGTGCCGCAGAACGTCACGGTCACCAGCGCCGACAACGGGGGAGCGCTCGGGAGCGCGACCTTCACCGCGAGCAGCAGCGGCTACACCGCGGCCACGGTGGCGGTCAACGAGATCTCGTCGTCCACTTCGGACTACCAGCTCGCGTTCCTGACGCAGTACAACAAGATCAAGGACCCGAACAACGGCTACTTCCGCAAGTTCGGCAACATCCTGGTGCCCTACCACTCGATCGAGACGCTGATCGTCGAGGCACCGGACCACGGGCACGAGACGACGTCGGAGGCGTTCAGCTACTACCTCTGGCTGGAGGCGTCCTACGGCCGGGTGACCGGTGACTGGGCTCCGTTCAACCAGGCGTGGACGTCGATCGAGACGTACGCGATCCCGTCGGCGGCCGACCAGCCGGGCAACTCCGGCTACAACGCCAGCAAGCCGGCGACCTACGCGGCGGAATACCCGAGCCCGAAGAACTACCCCTCCCAGTTGCAGTCGAACGTCTCGGTCGGGGCCGACCCGATCGCGGCGGAGCTGAAGGCGGCCTACGGCTCGCCGGACGTCTACGGCATGCACTGGCTGCTCGACGTGGACAACATCTACAAGTTCGGCCACTGCGAGGACGGCACCAACACCGCGCCGGCGTTCATCAACACCTTCCAGCGCGGCTCGCAGGAATCGGTGTGGGAGACGGTCACGCAGCCCAGCTGCGACCTGCTGAAGTTCGGCGGCAAGAACGGGTACCTCGACCTGTTCACCGGCGACTCCTCCTACGCCAAGCAGTGGAAGTACACCGACGCCCCCGACGCGGACGCCCGCGTGGTGCAGGTGGCCTTCCAGGCCGAGAAGTGGGCCCAGGCCCAGGGCAAGAGCGCCGATGTCGCGGCCGTGCTGAAGAAGGCCTCGAAGATGGGCGACTACCTGCGGTACTCGCTGTTCGACAAGTACTACAAGAAGATCGGCAACTGCGTCGGCGCCACGGCCTGCCCGGCCGGGACCGGCAAGGAGAGCGAGCACTACCTGATCTCGTGGTACTACGCGTGGGGCGGCTCGGCCGACACGGCCAGCTCCTGGGCGTGGCGGATCGGCGACGGTGCGGCGCACCAGGGTTACCAGAACCCCCTGGCCGCGTACGCGTTGTCCGCCGATGCGGGTCTGAAGGTCACTTCGTCGACCGGTGCCACCGACTGGGCGACCAGCCTCAACCGGCAGATGGAGTTCCTGCAGTGGCTGCAGTCGTCCGAAGGCGGCCTCGCCGGCGGCGCGACCAACAGCTGGGACGGCCAGTACGGCACCCCGCCCGCGGGCACGCCGACCTTCTACGGGATGTACTACGACTGGCAGCCGGTCTGGCACGACCCGCCGAGCAACCAGTGGTTCGGCTTCCAGACCTGGGGCATGGAACGGATCGCCGAGTACTACCAGGCGACCAACGACGCCCGGGCGAAGAAGATCCTCGACAAGTGGGTGCCCTGGGCGATCGCGAACACCACGGTCGGGGCCGGCGGCAGCTTCCAGATCCCGTCCGACCTGACCTGGAGCGGCGCGCCGGACACCTGGAACGCCACCAGCCCGGGTGCGAACAACAGCCTGCACGTCTCGGTGAAGAACTACAGCCAGGACGTCGGGGTCGCGGCCTCGCTCGCCAAGACGCTGCTCTACTACGCGTCCGGGTCGAGCAACGCCCAGGCCAAGACGGTCGGCGAGCAGCTGCTGACCGCGCTGTCGGCGAACACCGACAGCAAGGGCATCGCGGTGCCGGAGACCCGGTCGGACTACGACCGGTTCGACGACAAGTACAACGCCGGCACGGACCAGGGGCTCTACGTGCCCTCGGGCTGGACCGGCACGATGCCCAACGGCGACGCGATCAACTCGAACTCCACGTTCCTGTCGATCCGGTCCTTCTACAAGAGCGACCCGCAGTGGCCGAAGGTCCAGGCCTACCTGGACGGCGGGGCTGCGCCGACGTTCACCTACCACCGGTTCTGGGCGCAGTCGGAGATCGCCACGGCGTTCGCCGCGCACGTCGCCCTGTTCGGCTGAGAGGCACTTGATGAAGCGACTGCTCTCGCTGGTGGTCGCCGCACTGGTCGGGGGCGCCGTTCTCACGGCGTCCCCGGCCACCGCGGCCCCGCAGACCACGGCGGCGGCCGGCACCGGTACCGGGTTCTGGCACGCCAGCGGATCCCAGCTGGTCGACGCGACCGGCGCGCCGGTCCGGATGACCGGGATCAACTGGTTCGGCGCCGAAACGGCCAACTACTCGCCGCACGGGCTGTGGAGCCGCAACTACAAGGACATGCTCGACCAGATGGCCGGGCTCGGGTACAACACGCTGCGGCTGCCGTACTCGAACCAGCTGTTCGACAGCGGTTCGAAGCCGGTCAGCATCGACCAGGTGGCGAACCCGGACCTGCAGGGCCTGTCCGGCCTGCAGGTGCTCGACAAGATCGTCGCCTACGCGGGTGTCAAGGGCATGCGCGTGCTCCTGGACCGGCACCGGCCGGACTCCGGCGCGCAGTCCCCGCTCTGGTACACCGGTGCGTACCCCGAAAGCCGCTGGATCTCCGACTGGACGATGCTGGCCCAGCACTACCGGGGCAACCCCACGGTGATCGGGGCGGACCTGCACAACGAACCGCACGCGATCCAGGGCGGCGGGGGAGCGTGCTGGGGCTGCGGCGACACCGCGACCGACTGGCGGCTCGCCGCCGAACGGGCCGGCAACGCCGTGCTCGCGGCCAACCCGGACTGGCTGATCGTCGTCGAAGGCGTCGACTGCGTCAGCGGCACCGGCGACCCGCAGTGCGGCTGGTGGGGCGGCAACCTCTCCGGGGCCCGGCAGTTCCCGGTGCGTTTGTCCGAACCGGACAAGCTGGTGTACTCGGCGCACGAGTACGCGACCTCGGTGTTCGCCCAGAAATGGTTTTCCGACCCGGCGTTCCCGGCGAACCTGCCCGCGTTGTGGGACCACTTCTTCGGCTACCTGCACCAGCAGAACATCGCGCCGGTGCTGCTCGGCGAGTTCGGCTCCACGCTCGCCGACCCGCGCGACCAGGTCTGGCTGCAGGAACTGATGGAGTACGCCGGTACCGGCACGTCCGGGATGAGCTTCACCTACTGGTCGTGGAACCCGAACTCGGGTGACACCGGCGGCATCCTCAACGACGACTGGACCACGGTCAACCAGACCAAGCAGGCGATCCTGCAGCCGTACCTGATCCCGCCGGTGGGCTCGGGCGGCGGCACGACCGACCCGCCGCCCGCGGCGAGCTGCGCGGTCACCTACCACGTCGACAACACCTGGCAGGGCGGCTTCACCGCCACCGTGACCCTGAAGAACACCGGCAGCTCGGCGCTGAAGAACTGGGCGCTCGGCTGGACCGTGCCGTCCGGCACGCAGCTCACCGGCGGCTGGAACGCGACCGTCACGCAGACCGGGCAGCAGGCGAGCGCCAAGGCGCCCGCCTGGGCGCCCGACCTGGCCGGCGGGGCGTCGGTCTCGATCGGCGTCCAGGCCACCGGCCCCTCGACCGGCACGCCGGGCGGCTTCGCCGTCGGCGCGACCGCCTGCACCACCTGACCCACCCACGGAACGATTAAGGAGCGCACTCGATGAGGAGTGAATTCTGGTCCGCCAAGAGGAAGTCACGGTTCGCCGTGGCGTCCTCGGTGACCGCGGCGGCGATGACCGCCGGATTGCTGGTGGCCGGGGGCAGTCCGGCGGGCGCCGCCACCGGCTGCAAGGTCACCTATACGGTCAACCAGTGGGACACCGGCTTCACCGCGAACATCGCCGTCACCAACCTGGGCGACGCCGTTTCGTCCTGGAACGTCGAATGGGACTTCGCCGGCAACCAGCAGGTGCAGCAGGGCTGGAGCGCCACGTTCAGCCAGAGCGGCAAGCACGTGAGCGCGAAGAACCCGTCTTGGGGCGGCAACCTGGGTTCGAACGCCACGGCCAGCTTCGGCTTCAACGGCTCGTACTCGGGGACCAATGCCATCCCGACGTCGTTCTCGCTCAACGGTGCCCACTGCGACGGCACGCCGACGACCACGACACCCACGACACCGACCACCACGCCGACGACCCCGACCACGCCGACGACCCCGACCACTCCCACCACCCCGACGACGGTGACCACGACCCCGCAGCCCGGGACCCACGTGGAGAACCCGTACTCCGGGTCGAAGGGGTACGTGAACCCGGACTGGTCGAGCCAGGTGAGCGCGGCGGCCGCGGCCAAGGGCGGCACGCTCGGCGCCCAGATGGCCAAGGTGGCCAACACCTCGACCGCCGTCTGGCTGGACCGGATCGCGGCGATCGAGGGCACGTCGAGCGCGCGCGGCCTGCGCGGGCACCTCGACGCGGCGCTGGCCCAGCAGTCCGGCGGCACGCCGGTGACCATCCAGATCGTCGTCTACGACCTGCCCAACCGCGACTGCGCGGCGCTGGCGTCCAACGGTGAGCTGAAGGTCTCCCAGAACGGGCTGGCCCGGTACAAGAGCGAGTACATCGACCCGATCGCGTCGATCCTGTCCGACGCGAAGTACGCGCCGCTGCGGATCGTGGCGATCGTCGAGCCGGACTCGCTGCCGAACCTGATCACGAACACCTCGATGGCGACCTGCGCGGAAGCGCAGTCCAGCGGGGCGTACGCGCAGGGCATCCAGTACGCGCTGAACAAGCTGCACGCGATCTCCAACGTCTACAACTACCTGGACATCGCGCACTCGGCGTGGCTCGGCTGGGACAGCAACTTCCAGCCGTTCGTCAACCTGGTCAAGCAGACCCTGCAGGGCACCACGGCCGGCGTGAACAGCATCGACGGCTTCATCAGCTCCACGGCGAACTACACGCCGCTGACCGAGCCGAACCTGCCCGACCCGAACCTGAACGTGGGCGGCCAGGCGCTGAAGTCGGCGACGTTCTACCAGTGGAACCCGTACTTCGCGGAGGTCCCTTTCGCCACCGCGATGTACAACGCCTTCGTGGCGGCCGGCCTGCCGAGCGGCATCGGCATGCTGGTCGACACCTCCCGTAACGGCTGGGGCGGCTCGGCGCGGCCGAGCGGTGCTTCGGGATCCACTGTGGACGCCTACGTGAACTCGGGCCGGATCGACCGGCGGCTGCACCGCGGCAACTGGTGCAACCAGAGCGGTGCGGGCCTGGGTGTCCGGCCGACGGTGGCCCCGCAGGCGCACTTCGACGCCTACGTCTGGATCAAGCCGCCGGGTGAGTCCGACGGCGCGAGCCAGCAGATCCCGAACGACGAAGGCAAGGGCGCGGACCCGATGTGCGACCCGACCTTCCACGGCACCCAGCAGGCCAACGGCGGCAACCTGACCGGTGCCCTGCCGAACGCCCCGCTGTCGGGCAAGTGGTTCGGAGCCCAGTTCGAGGAACTGGTCCAGAACGCCTACCCGCCGGTGCAGTGAGACTCCTCCGGACGCCGGCTGCCGCGCGGCTGCGGAAACGCAGCCGGGCGGCGGCCGGGCCGGAGCGGGGCTCGTCAAGACCCCGGACCGGGCGGTGCCGCGCAGCCGCCGCCCGGTCCGGCCTCCACCACGGTGGCAGCGGCCCGTCCCGCCGGGCCGCTCGCCGCAGTCCCGCCCGCGCCGCCTGACCGGCCGGGCGGGACAGCGTGATCCGGCCCGGCGTCCGCAGCGGCCTCCTGCGACCCCGGGCCGGATCCCGCGGCCTTGCCCTTCGGCCGCTCAGCCGAGGTCCTTGCGGAAGCTCAGCCGATCCAGTCCCGGCCCGTCGTAGTCGGGCTGGACCGGTACCCCCTCGAACTCCTTCGGCCCTGGTTCGGTGACGAACCCCATCCGGGTGTGGAACGCGTGCGAACCCTTGTTCTCCGGCGACGTGATCGCCCGGACCACCGAGCGCCCGTGCGCGGCGCTGTAGGCGAAGAAGCGCTCGTAGAGCGCCGCGCCCAGGCCGCGGCCGCGTTCGGCCGGCTCGACTCCGACGAAGTGGACGTAGCTCTCGGCCGGTCGCGACGGCGAGAGGAACCCGATCAGGAACGCGACGATCCGCTCGTCCGCCGTCACCAGGACGCTGCTGCCGGTGAAGTGCTGGAACATCAGCTTCGGCAGCAGCAGCGCCCGCTGGCGGGAGCCCGCCTCGCCGCCGAGGCCGCCCCACCAGCGGTCGAGGACGGCCAGCACGGGGAGGTGGTCGTCCGGGCCGGGGTGCCGGATCGTGTGGTGCCGCCAAGGTTCGGGCAGGGGAGTGAGCACGGTCCCCAGCCTGCCCGGCCCGGCGGCCTCCGGCGAGCGGGTTTCCGGTCAGGGAACGACCCGGTGCACCCCGACGAGCACCTGCTGCCACACGGCGGCGGGGTCGGCGCCCTGCTCGACCGCCTTGAGCGCCGGCGCGATCACCGTCTCCTGGATCTTGCCGTCACCCGGCCCCTTGTACTGCGGCTTGCCGACCTTGCGGGCCTGGGCGACGAAGATCTGGCCGCTCAGCGTCGCGCCGAAGTAGCCGTTCATCTCGCTGAGCAGGTCCGGCGAGGTGAAGGCGTCGACCTGGCTGGGGAAGTTCCCGCTCACCCGGAACGCGTGCAGCTGCTGCTCCGGCGCGGTCAGCCAGGCGGCGAGCGCGGCGGCTTCCTTCTGGTGCGGGCTCGAGGCCGGCACGGTGAGGAAGGACCCGCCCCAGTTGCCGCCGCCGTCGGGGAAGGCGTCGGTGAGCGCCCACTTGCCCGCGTTGCCGACCCCGGCCTGCTGCTCGATGACGCCGAGCATCCACGAAGGACAGACCTTCGTCGCGAAGGCGCCGGTGCGCAGGCCGTTGTTGCCGTCGTCGGCGAAGGCGGTGAGCCCGGCCGACTGCCCCTGCTTGACCGCGGTCGTCACCTGGTTCCAGGCGTCCCGCAGCGCGGTGTTCGTCTCCAGCGTCGAGTGGTCCTCGCGGTCGAGGTAGCCGATCGGGAGCTGGTTGACCTTGGCGTTGAAGACCTGCGCCGCGGAGTCGAACCACGGCTTGCCCTTCGAGCGCTTGACGTACTTCTCGCCGGCCTTGAAGTAGCTGTCCCAGGTAGCGAACATCGTCTTCACCGAGCCCGGGTCGGTCGGCAGGCCGGCGGCTCCGAGCAGGTCCTTGCGGTAGCACATGGCGAGCGGGCCGATGTCCGTGCCGTAGCCGACGAGCTTGCCGTCCTTGCTGCGGCCCGCCTCGTACTTCCACTCCAGCCACCGGCCGGGTTTGACGTCGGGCGGCCCGACCTCGGCCAGGTCGGCGAACTTGTCGGCGTGGGCGAGCACGTCGGCGAGGTGGCCCTCCTCGACGGCCTGGACGTCGGCGAGTTCCTGGTTCTTCTGCAGCTTGTTCAGCAGGTCTTCGTGGTACGGTCCGCCCTGCTCGGTCCGGACCTGGCGGATGGTGAGCCCGGGGTGGGTGAATTCGTAGCCGGGGATCAGGTCGTCGTAGCCGAACTGGCCGAAGGTCGCCACGGTGAGCGTGATCCGCTCCGGTGTGGCCGGTCCGCAGCCCCCGGTCAGGAAGAGCAGGACGACGGCGGCGGCGAAGGCCGCCGATCTTCGGATCTGCCTCATGCGCGCGCACTCCCCATCCACGGCACGCTCCATGCCCCCGTTGGCTGGGAGCGCTCCCGGGGCGAGTCTCGTTTCCCGGTGCCGCGGGTGTCAAGGTGCGCGACGGCGGGTGTCCGCGCGAACACGGACCGCGGGCTCCGGTGCAGGTGGTGCCCGGGGTCCCGGGGTGGAGAGAGGGTGCGATGAAGCGTCCGACGATCACCGACATCGCGAGGGAGGCCGGCGTCTCCAAGGGCGCGGTCTCCTACGCCCTGAACGGCCGGCCCGGCGTCTCGGAGGCCACCCGGCGGCGGATCACCGAGATCGCCCGGGAGCTCGGGTGGGCGCCGAGCAGCACCGCGCGGGCCCTGTCCGGCGGCCGGTCCGGGGCGCTCGGCCTGGTGCTCGACCGGTCCCCGGAGGAGTTCGTCCCGGCCCTGCTCGACGGCTTCGAGGGCGAGCTGCTGCTGCAGGTGGCCCCCGGCCGCGAAGCCGCGCTGGCCATCTACCGCCGCTGGCGCGCCGAGCGGAGGGTCGACGGCGTGCTGCTCACCGAGCCGGGCTGCGCGGCCGAGCTGGTCCGGATCGGCCTGCCGGCGGTGGTGCTCGGCGGGCCGGGCGGGGTGCCGGGCGTGCCGTCGGTGCTCGTGGACGACGTGACGGGGGCCGCGGAGGCGCTGGCCTACCTCGCGGCTCTGGGCCACCGGCACGTGGTCCGGATCGCGGGCGCGGCGGTGTTCGCCGACCCGGCGGCGCGCCGGAGGGCGTTCACCACGGCGGCGACGGGCCTGCCGCACCCGGGGACCGTCCACCCGGAACCGTCGGCCGACGCGGTCCGCCGCGTGCTGGCGGAGCGCCCCCGGCCCACTGCGCTGCTGTGCGACACCGACGACCTCGCGGTGGCCGCGCTCGCCGCCGCGCGGGAGCTCGGCCTCGCGGTGCCGAGGGACCTCTCGGTGGTGTCGTGGGACGACACGCCGTTGTGCCGGCTGGTCCGGCCGGCGCTGACGGCGATCCGCCGGCCGCTGGCCGAGCTCGGCTCGCTGGCGGCTTCGGTGCTGCGGGACGTGCTGGCGGGGGAGCGGACCGGCGATGTGCAGACGTCCCGGCCGCGGCTGATCACGCGGGGGAGCACCGGTCCGGCGAACGCGTGAAGGCCGCTTCGGCCCGGTGCCGCTGCCGCGAATGACTCATTCGCGGCGTCCGAGCTCCAAATGAGTCATTCGCGACCTTCCGGCGCCGGCCTCGCGAACGCGTGAAGGCCGCTTCGGGGACGTTCCCGAAGCGGCCTTCCCGGCTGTCCGTCCACTCCGGACGGCTCAGGTGCCCTGGCACGTCGGCGACGGGGCCGCGTTCCCTCCCGTCGTGTTGACGACCAGGCCGAACGTGGTCGTGCCGTCGGCCGCCACGGTGCCGTTCCAGTTGGCGTTGCGGACCGTGACCGTCGAACCGGACTGGTTCAGCGTGCCGTTCCACACGCTGGCGACGGTCTGGCCCGCGGGCAGGGTCCAGCCCGCCTGCCAGCTCGTGTACGCCCTCGTGCTGTGGTTCATCACCGTCACCGTGGCCTGGTAGCCGCCGCTCCAGGTGTTGGTGATCTCGTACATCGCCATGCACGAGCCCTGCGGCATCGACGTCGTCGTGGTCGTCGGTGTCGTGGGGGTCGTCGGCGTGGTCGGCGTGGTGGGCGTCGTCGGGGTCGTGGGCGTGGTGGTCGTCGGGCCCGTGCCCGGGTCCTTCACGCCGGTGACCTCGCCGTGCCCGCCGTCGAAGGTGACGTCCGAGCAGCCGTAGAACGTTTCCGCGCTGTCCGAGCGCTTCCACACCGAGTAGATGATGTGCCGGCCGGACTTGTTCGTCGGCAGGGCGCCGCTCCACTTGTACTGGCCCTCCACCGTGCCGACCTGGCCGGTCACCGGCGGGTGGTCCACCGTCAGGAACGGCGTGTCCTCCAGCGAGTCCCAGGTGAGCGGCTGGTTCGGGTTCCAGCCGTCCTTCGTCACGTAGGTGTAGAACCAGCCCGGGTGGGCGGCCCACGCGTTGTACGAGAAGTCGAACTGGGCGCCGGCGGTCAGGTGGGTCAGCGGCCAGTTGCCGACCCCGTCGAAGCCCGCGTAGCCCGTGTTCCCGCCGGAGCACAGCTTCCCGTCCGGGATGAACCCGCGCGTGCGCCCGGCGCCGTCCGAGCGCAGCACGCCGAACCAGTTGTACAGCGAGTTGGCCCCGCTGACCCCGACGGCGGCCGCGCAGGCCGGGTTCTGGGGCTTGATCTCGCCGGTCGAGCTGAGCCCGTCCTGCCAGCACAGGAAGGTCCGGCTGCCCGGTTTCATCATGGCGCCGTGCGCCTCGGCCGTGCCCGTGCTGAGCAGGATGGCGGTCAGGCTCGCCAGCAGCACGGTGACGGCGGCGAGGATGGTACTTCGTCTCCTGGTCACGTCAGTCCCTTCATTGGGTTGCGTGCGTCGAAGACTGGGAGCGCTTCCAAGGTCAGGATACGCGGCGGCGGTCACTTCCGGAACAGCCCGCGATGGCCGGGGCGGGGGCCTTGGCCTACCTTGACGGAGGCTCCTCGACCAGGGCGGGCCCGTGGAGAAAGGCAGAGAGTGGACAGTCCGTCTTCGGTTCCCGCCTGGGTGCGGGCCGAACCCGCCCGGCTGCTCGGATTCGCCCGCGGCGCGGCGCACCCGGACGGCGGGTTCGCCTGGCTCGACGACACCGGGCGGCCGGTGCTCGACCGGCCCGTCGAGACCTGGATCACCTGCCGGATGACGCACGTCTTCGCGCTCGCCTCGCTGCAGGGCGCGGACACCGGCGAGCAGGTCGCGCACGGCGTCGCGGCGCTCACCGGCCCGCTGCGGGACGCCGGGCACGGCGGCTGGTACGCCTCCACGGCGTTGGCCGAGAAGCGGGCCTACGAGCACGCGTTCGTCGTGCTGGCGGCCGCGAGCGCGACCGCCGCCGGTGCCGAAGGCGCGCGGCCGCTGCTGGCCGAGGCCCTGGAAACCGTCGAACGCCGATTCTGGGAACCGGGGGCCGGGCTCGTCGCCGACGTCTGGGACCGCGGCTGGACGCGCCTGGAGGGCTACCGCGGCGCCAACGCCAACATGCACACCGTGGAGGCCTTCCTCGCCGCCGCCGACGTCACCGGCGACCCGGTGTGGGCCACCCGGGCGCTGTCCATTGTGGAGCGTCTGATCCACGGCGAGGCCCGCGCGCACGGTTGGCTGCTCCCGGAGCACTTCGACCCGGACTGGCGTGTCCGGCTCGAGTTCAACCGCGCCGAACCCGCCCACCCGTTCCGCCCGTTCGGCGCGACCATCGGGCACCTCTTCGAGTGGGCGCGGCTGGCCGTCCACCTCGGACGCGCGCTCGGCGACGCCGCCCCGGCGTGGCTGGTGCCCGACGCGAGCGCGCTGTTCGACGCGGCCGTCCGGTACGGCTGGGCCGTGGACGGGCGGCCGGGGTTCGTCTACACGACCGACTTCGCCGGCACGCCGGTGGTGCGCACCCGGCTGCACTGGGTGGTGACCGAGGCGATGGCCGCGGCGTGGACGCTGCACCAGGAGACCGGCGACCCGGCGTACCTCGCCCGGTTCGAGCAGTGGTGCGCGCACGCCGAAGCCTGCTTCGTCGACCGCGAACTCGGTTCGTGGCACCACGAACTCGACCCGGACAACCGGCCCGCCGCGACGGTGTGGGCCGGCAAACCGGACGTCTACCACGCCTACCAGGCGACCCTGCTGCCCGGACTGCCGCCGGCGGCGTCGTTCGCCGGCGCGCTGCTGCCGCGCGTTTAGACTGCGTTCGCCGTCCCCCTCTGAGAAGGAGCACCATGTCGCCTTTCGTCGCGGCCGAAGACCGGTACGCGGACCTGCCGTACCGGCGGGCCGGGCGCAGCGGGCTGAAGCTGCCCGCCGTGTCGCTCGGCCTGTGGCACAACTTCGGGGACGACAAGCCCCTCGACGTCCAGCGGGCGGTGCTGCGCCGGGCGTTCGACCTCGGGGTGACGCACTTCGACCTGGCCAACAACTACGGCCCGCCGCCCGGCTCGGCCGAGACCAACTTCGGGCGCCACTTCGCGGCCGAGTTCCGCCCGTACCGCGACGAGATCCTGGTGTCGTCCAAGGCGGGCTACCTGATGTGGGACGGCCCGTACGGCGAATGGGGCTCGCGCAAGAACCTCCTGGCGAGCCTCGACCGGAGCCTGGCCCGCACCGGCCTGGACCACTTCGACATCTTCTACTCGCACCGCCCCGACCCGGACACGCCGATCGAGGAGACGATGGGCGCGCTCGACACGGCGGTGCGTTCGGGCAAGGCGCTGTACGCGGGCATCTCGAACTACTCGCCGGAGCAGACCGAGGCGGCGCTCGCGGCGTTGCGGGAGCTCGGGACGCCGCTGCTGATCCACCAGCCGCGCTATTCGATGCTCGATCGCTGGGTGGAGGACGGCCTCCTGGACACCCTGGACGCGCACGGCGTCGGCTCGATCGCGTATTCGCCGTTGAGCCAGGGCCTGCTGACCGACCGCTACCTGGACGGCATCCCGGCCGACTCCCGGGCGGCGGGCGCCAGCCCGTTCCTCACCACCGACCGGCTGACCGACGACACGCTGGCCACCATCCGGGCACTGAACGAGATCGCCAAGGGGCGTGGTCAGACGCTCGCACAGCTGGCGATCGCGTGGGTGCTGCGGCGCGGGCGGGTCACGTCGGCGCTGATCGGGGCGAGCAGCGTCGCGCAGCTGGAGAACACGGTCGCGGCGACCGCGAACCTGGAGTTCACGGACGAGGAGCTGGCCGGGATCGAGCGTGCCCTGGGCCGGTAGCCGGCGCCCTCAGCAGCCGATCCGGGAGCTGCCCACGGCCACGTCGTCGAACCACAGCGTGTCCGCGTCGCCCGCGTAGCTCTCCCAGCCCAGGCGCAGGTCGGTCAGCGCCGGGTGCCAGGACTTCGCGAGCCACTGCTGGTCGATGTCCTGGGTCGGGACGCCGTCGACCACCAGGCCCGGCACCTCCGCGGAGTTCAGCCACGTCCGGAGCCGGCCCGCCGAGCCGTCGACTTCGAACTCGAAGCACGACCACGTGCCCGTCGCCAAGGGGACGCTCTGGGCCACCCCGGCCGGGCTCTGGGCGGGCAGCGTGGCGTCGTCGGACTCGCGGTTCCACTGCAGGGCCTTGTTCTGGCCGCCCGCGCGCAGGTCGCGGCCGCCGTCGGCGGTGTCGCGCAGGGCCATGAAGGCCACGTGCCCGGTGGGCAGCGGGGTCGTGTGCCGGACCCAGAACCGCCCGAACAGCGGGCCGGTGCCGGTGAGGCCGGTGCCGAGGAAGGCGTGGTTGCAGTAGCCGCCCTGGCCGGTGACCTTGACCGACCGGGTGCCCGAATGCGCGACCGCCGTGTCGACGGCGACTGTGCCCGTGCCCGTGCAGTTGGCCGCGCCGACGGTCCAGCGGCCACCCGGGGTGCTGCCCGTCTGCTGCTCGAAGTCGTCGCAGAGCGTGGCGCCCGAGCAGCCGGCGGGCGGCGGCCCGGAAGTCGTGGTGGTGGGAGTGGTGGTCGGCGTCGTCGGGGTGGTCGGCGTCGTCGACGTCGGGGGTGCGGGGTCGCCGCACGAGACGCCGTTGAGCGCGAAGTCCGCCGGCGTGTCGTTGGTCCCGCTGTAGGTGCCCTGGAGGCCGAAGGAGACCGTGCCGCCCGCGGGCACCGACCCGTTGTAGGCGAGGTTCTGCGCGGTGACCGCCGTCCCGGTCTGGCGGACGGTCGCGTTCCAGGCCGACGTGACCGCCTGGTTCCCGGCGTAGTGCCAGGTGAGCGTCCAGGACGAGACCGCGGTGGCGCCGTTGGTCACCGCGATCTCGGCCGTGTAGCCGGTCTGCCACTGGTTGACGCGGTAGGCGACCGAGCACGCGGGGGCGGCGGTGGCCGGCCCGGCCACGAGGACCGCGGTGGTGCCCGCCGCGGCGAGGCAGAGCGCGGCCAGTGCACCGGCGAACCTGTTCATGGGGTGGCTCCTCGTGGGGACGCGGACAGGGGCGTCGTGGCTTGCACCACGACGCCCCTGGGTGGTGGCCGCGTTCTGGCGAGGCGACCTGGCATGGGAGCGCTTCCAGCCGCCGGAAAGGTAACCCCGGCGTGTCGTACTTGTAAAGAGCGACCCGGCTGCGGGCCGATCCGGTGGTCCGTTTTCCGCAGCCGGGACCCGCGGTGTCCGCACTGAACGCTCCTGAACGGCCGAACCCGTTGGCGTGCAGTACTTGTCCCGGTCGCACTGCGCCACCGGGAGGTGGCGCCGGACACCTCCGTTGGGGTGGAATTCGGAAATCCGCGCCAAGATCGCGAAAACGCCATCGGGACACAAAAAATGGGAGCGCTCTCAGGTTGTCTGCCGAGGCCGGGCGACCGGAAACCCTTGTTGCATCTTCAACTTCTCGCGAATCACACGGTTCCCGGCCCGCCGACGACCTGCGCCCCCGAGCTGACCCTGCGGTAAGGTCGTCGCCGTGCCCCCGTACTCCGGAAATCGTTGGATGAACGATGAGTCGACAGGCCAAACCTGGGAGTAAGCCGTATCGCGCGCAACTGCGCGAGCGGCTGACCGCCTTGGGTTTCCCCGAAGAGGCGATCCCGGCCCAGGTCGCGAAGAACCTGATCGTCGAATGCCGGATCCCGCCGCGCACCGCGTGGCGGCTGGCGTCCGAGCTCTCGCTCGACGTCGCGGCGCACCAGTACAACGCCGTCACCGGAGACCCCCGCGCGGGCATGCGCGGCACGCGGATCTGGGAGTACGAGCAGTGGCCCGACCGCGGCGTCCGGCCCACCGTCGCCGCGCTGCGGGTGCTGGCCCAGGTCTACGGCACCGGCTGGAAGTGCCTGCTGGGGCTGCAGGACCTCGAGCAGCTGCCGGCCAAGGACCTCGCCGAGTACCACGCCGACCTGCAGCCCACCGTCGCCTCGCCCGAACCCGCGGCGCCGCCGGCCGGCCTCCTCACCGGAACCCGCGCCGAAGCCCGGACCGACGAGGAGATCGGCGCCGGCGCCCTGGGCGACGCCATCCTGCTCACCAAGACCAACGTGGACGACGTCCAGCTCGACGACCTGTGGTCGGACCTGGACTTCCTGGGTGACGCCTACACCCGCACCGCGCCCGATTCGATCCTCGGGCAGCTCGCCGTGATCGAGGAACGGACCGCGTCCCTGCTGAAGGGCAGGCAACGCCCGAAGCAGACGCAAGACCTCCTGCTCATCGGGGCGAAGACGAGCGCGATGATGGCCTGGATCGCCGGTGACCTCGGCCGCTACCGGCTCTCGCGCGAGCTGAACTCCGCCGCCTGGCTCTACACCCAGTACGCCGACGACTTCCTCGCCCGGCGCTGGGTGCGCACGTCGCAGGCGCGGGTGGCGTTCTGGGCCGGGAACGGCATCGAGTCCGCGAAACTGGCCGCCGACGGGCTCAACTACCACGCCGCCGGACGTCTCACCGACGCCCCGCTGATCCTCGCCGAGGCGCGCGGCTGGTCGTCGGTGCAGGCCGAGCGGCAGGTGCTGGACGCGATCGCGCGCTGGACGGCCATCGAGGACCCGGACCTCGGGGCCGGCGGCGAGGACAGCTTCTTCAACATCACGAAGGACCGGCGTCACTACATGGCCGGCAACTCGCTGCTTTCGGTCGGGCAGGCCGCCGCCGCGCTGCGCGAGTTCACCACCGCCCGCGAGGCCTTCGAGAAGCTGTCGCTGGAGAACCGCTGGGAAGCCATGGATCCGATGATCCGGATCGACACCGGCCGCGCCCACCTGCAGCTCGACGACCTCGACGGCGCCGCCGCACAGGTGGAGCCGCTGCTCGACGCGGGGGTGGGTAAACAGCCGGACATGGTGCGCGCCATGCTGAAGGTGATGGCCACCGAGCTGTCCGGGCCGCGCTGGCGTTCGGCCACGACGGCCCGCAACCTCGCCGAAGCACTCCTGGACGCCCACGCCTCGGCGCGGCCGTGACCCCTGAGCAAACCCGGACGGAGGCGCCCGAAGTGGCACCGCACGATTTCTCGTGCCCGCAACTGCCGTGCGAGGAGGGCCGGACGTTCGACCAGCAGCGGGACGTCGTCGTGGTGGCCGACCGCTTCGCGCAGTTCGCCCGCGACGACCGGGTGTTCACCCTGTCCGGCCTGCTGGCCCTGCTCGGCACCGGCGGTCCCACGCCGCCGGACTGCCGCTGGGTCGTCCACTTCGGCCAAGGCATCGACGCGACCGACGGCGACCTGCTCCAGGCCGCGTGCGACAAGAGCGAGGGCGCCCTGTGCCTCGCCGATCCGGAGGCGTTCCGGCTGCCGCACGAGCCGCCGATCGTCGTCCACAAGGACCGGCCGGAGAACGTCCTGCTCGCCGGCGTGCACAGCCCCGCGCCCACGCACTGCCGCGCCGAGCTGCGGATCCACCGGGACAACGAACTCGTCCTCGACCACCACACCGGCGAGCACGTGCAGGGCATCGTGATCATCGAGGCGATGCGCCAGATCTGCATCGCGCAGTTCGAGACCGCGGTCCGGCCCGGTCTCGCCCCGGCCGCGTACGCCGGGGTGTGGAAGCGGATCGACCTGTCCTTCCAGGACTTCCTGTTCCCGCTGCCGGCCACGGTCGAGTCGCTGATCGTCGAAGCCGACCTCGACCGGGAGACCAACCTCAAGTTCCGCGCCACGACGTCGGTGCGCCAGCACGGCCGGACCGTGGCCACCGCCGGCATCGAGTACTCGATGATCGCGCAGGGCCGCGTCGGCACCCTCGAACGCCGCAAGGCCGACCAGGCCACCCGGGCCTATCTCGGGTGAGCCGTCACTCCGGAAGGGAAACCACTTCACGATGTCCGACCTGCAGCAGCAGGACCGCTCCGCGTCCTTCGCCCAGGGCCTGAAACTCATCCAGCAGCTCGGCGGGGCCGACCGGCCGGCCGTGCTGGACCTGTTCGAGAGCATCGGGGAGGCCGAGTTCGGCGAGCAGTGCGTGGGGTTCATCTACGGCGACGTCTACCACCGGCCCGGCCTGCCGCTGCCGGAACGGCAGCTGGCCACGGTCGCCGCGCTCACCGCGCTCGGCTACGCGGGGTCGCAGCTGCAGTTCCACGCCAAGGCCGCGCTCAACGTCGGCTGCACCCGCCGCCAGCTCATCGAAGCGGTGATCCACGTCAGCTCGTTCGCCGGGTTCCCGTCCACGCTCAACGCCCTGACGGCGCTCAAGGCGGCCTTCGAGGGGCTGCCGGAGGAGGAGCGGCCCGAGGAGGCCGCCGACCTGCCCTGGGCGGGCATCGAGGACCGCTACGAGCGCGGCCTGGCGGCGATGAAGGCCGTCGACGGCGAGGCGGGGGAGCGGGTCGCCGACGCGCTGCGGGACATCGCCCCCGACCTGGCCACCTACATCGTCGAATTCACCTTCGGCGAGATCTACTCCCGCCCGCACCTGAGCCTGCGCCACCGCGAGATCGTCACGATCGCCGCGTGCGTCGCGCTGGGCACCGCGCTGCCGCAACTGAAGGTGCACATCCACGGGCTGCTCAACGTCGGCGGCACCGAGCAGGAGGTCGTGGAGACCGTGCTGCACCTGGCGTTCTACTGCGGCTTCCCGGCCGCGCTCAACGCCATCGCGGCCGCACGCGAAGTGTTCGCGCAGCGGTGAGCGGCTTCGACAAGCTGCGCGTCGTCGCGCTCGACTGCGACGGCGTGCTCATCGACGACACCTACCTGGCCATGCTCGCCCGGTTCGTCACCGAGCACGGCGGGGTGTACGACGCCGCGGCCGAGCGGGACGTCATCGGGCTGCGCGACATCGTCGTCGCCGAAAAGGTGACCGCGCTGTGCGGTCTGGACCAGCCGGCCGAGGAGACGCTGAAGCAGCTGTGGGCCGCGCGGCAGGACTACCTGGCCGAGCACCCGATCCGGGTGGCCGAAGGCGCGCGGGACTGCCTGACGGCCCTGTCGAAGCTGCCGGTGCGGCTGGTCTGCTACGGCGGCCGCACCCGCGAGCACACCTTCGACCACCACCTCGGCGACTTCGTGGACCTGCTGGACCCCGAGGTGCCCTACGTGAGCATCAACGAGCACCGGCCGGGCGTCGACCACATCACGCGGACCGTGCTCGGTGTCGGGTTCGACGAGATCGTGTTCGTCGACGACGTCAGCCGGGTGGCCGAGGACGCCCGCGCGCACGGCGCCGGGTTCGTGGGGTTCCCGTCGAGCCCCGCCCACGCGCGGCAGCGGGAATTCATGGCCTCCTACGGCGTCCGCCACTTCGCCACGTCGCTCACCGGACTGACCCCGGAACTGCTGGCCACCGTCGACGGCGAGCTCGCGGCTTCGACACACTGGCCTCGTCGATGAGTGTTGCCGACCTCTTGGAGCCGCTGTGAAGTTCTTTTCCCTGCCCCGTCCCGGCGCCGGGCTCGTCCTCGGCGAGCGTGACGTGCCCGAACCCGGTCCCGGGCAGGTCCTGGTCCGCCTGCGCGGGTGGGCGCTCAACGCCCGTGACCTGATGATCCTCAAGGGGTTCTACCCGAAGCCGGTGAAGCCGGACGTGATCCCGCTGTCCGACGGCGCGGGCGAGGTCGTCGCGGTCGGGGCCGGGGTGGCGGCCTGGACCGCGGGTGACCGGGTGGCGGCGACCTACTTCCCGGACTGGCTGGCCGGGCCCGGCACGCCGGAGAAGACCGCGGACGACCTGGGCGGCACGCTCGACGGCGTGCTCGCGGAGTACGCCGTCTTCGCCGAGGACGCCCTGGTGGCCGTGCCCGCGCACCTGGACTACGCCGAAGCCGCCACGCTGCCCAGCGCCGGCGTGACGGCGTGGCGGGCGGTCGTCGAGGAAGGCCGGCTGACGCCGGGGCAGACCGTGCTCACCCTGGGCAGCGGTGGCCTGTCGACGTTCGCGCTGCAGTTCGCCGCGCTCGGCGGCGCCCACGTCGTCTCGACGTCGAGCTCGGACGAGAAGCTGGAGCGGCTGCGCGCGCTCGGGGCCGCGGAGACGCTCAACCACGCGACCACCCCGGAGTGGGGTGCCGCGGTGGCGGAGCTGACCGGCGGCGGTGTCGACCACGTCGTCGACGTGGGCGGCGGCGGCACGATCGGCCAGTCGATGCTCGCCGCGCGGTACGGCGGCCACGTCAGCGTCGCCGGCGTCCTGACCCACGAAGGCGGCGCGGACCCGATCCTGGTGCTGGTCAAGCAGCTGACCCTGCGCGGCCTCACCAACGCCTCCCGCGAGACGTTCCAGGCGATGAACACCGCGATCGAGCGGACCGGGCTGCGGCCGGTCGTCGACCGCCGGTTCGCCTTCGACGAGGTGGCCGAGGCGCTCAAGCACCTGGAGTCCGGGACCCACCTCGGGAAGGTCGTGCTGGAGAGCGCCTGAGCCGCCGCTGTCCGCCGGGTAAGTTTTGCCGGCCCGGGTGGGTATTTTCGCTACCCCTGAGCCCCGTTTTCGCAGGTCAGCGGGGCTGTGGGCCAGCGAAAAAGTCCCCTTTGGGCAGGAATGGCGGTTGCCATCGGCACCAGGAAGAGTGGACATCACCGGGGACATCGCCCGAGCAGGCTGCGGCTGCTCGGGCGGTTGCCCGGGACTGGGGGCGCGGGGAGGGGGTTTCAACCGCCTGGGGGTGGGTTGAAACCCCCTTCGCCCGCGCGATGGAAGGTACTCATCCGTGACCTCCGAGGTCACGGATGAGTCATTCGCGGCACCGGCTCAGGACGTCGTGCAGGACCGGCCGTTGAGCGAAATCGCGCCCGGCCGGGAGTTCACCATCCCCGAACTCCCGGTGAAGCCGAACTCCGCGCTCCCGCCCGGCGGGATGGTCTTGTTCCAGCCCGCGTCCAGGGCCGTCACCGCCGCGCCGGTCTGGGTGACCTGCGCGTTCCACGCCTGGGTCACCCGCTGGCCGTCGGCGAAGGTCCACGTCGCCGTCCAGCCCGTCACCGCCGCCGGGCCGGTGTTGCCCAGCTTCACCGAGGCCTGGAAGCCGCCCTGCCACTGGTTGGTCACCGTGTAGGCCGCCGTGCAGGAACCCGACGGCACCGGAGTCGTGGTCGTCGTCGGAGTCGTGGTGGGAGTGGTCGTGGTGGTCGTCGGCGTGGTGCTCGTCGGAGGCGGCGGCTCGCTGCCCCCGGACTCGCCGATGATCACGCCCCGGCCGTTCGTGCCCACGTACACCCGGCCGTACACCCGCGGGTCGCCGGTCAGCGCCGCCCCGATGTTGCCGTACTGGTGCCGGTCGTCGTTGATCCGCGTCCACGACCCTCCGGCGTCGTCGGAACGGAAGATCCCGCGCACCCCGCCGATCTCGGCGATCGTGTACAACGTCGCATACGTCCGGCCGGGTGCGGCCTTGCCGAACCCGATGTTGTCGGCCTCGGCGACGTTCGCCAGCTTCGTGAAGGACGCTCCGGAGTCGGTCGAGTGCCACAGGCCGTACGCCGTGCCGGAGCCGCCGGCCAGCCAGACGTCCCCGGCCACGCCCGGCATCGCCTTGAAGTGCGCCGAGCCGGACGGCAGCCCGGTGGCCGCGGTCGCGGTGAACTTCGCGCCGCCGTCGGTGCTGACGTAGAACTTGCCCGCCGCGAACCCGTAGAACCGCTTCGGGTCGACCCGGTCCGACTCGACCACCGCGCCCGCCGGGATGCCCGCCGACGCCGTCCACGACGAGCCGAAGCCCACCGAGTAGCTGACGTTCGCGCCGTCCGGGCTCCAGACGAACCGGCTGCCGTCGGCGGCCGCGGCCACCGTGCCGCCGCTGGCGTTGCCGCCCGGCTCGGCGCCCTGGAACCAGTTCTTGCCGCCGTCGGTGGAGAAGGCGATCCGGTTGTCGTTCGGCCGCGCGGACCGGTCGAGCGTGCCGGCCCGCACGATCGTCGCCGGCGACAGTTCGGCGTAGTCGAGGCTGGTGGTCGTGGTGAACACCGGCTGCGTGTACATGGTGGCCGGGACGGCGTCGAGGCTGTCGTGCCGGAACCCGCCGATGTCGCCGAGGCCCGAGAGCAGGGGAGCGCCCGAGGGCGGGCTGATCAGGTCGAGCACCGCCGTCTCCTCGAGCCCGCCGACGACCGGCTTGAGGGTGATCTTCCCGCCGCTGTCCCACTTCGTCAGGTCGGACGTGCCGTAGATGGTCGCGCCGGTGCCGTAGAGCAGGTGGTTGGAGTCGAACGGGTCGATCTCCACCGACTCGGTCATCCAGCCGAGCTTCGGCGAGGGCACCGGGGGAGCGGGCTGGGTGCCGAAGGTCAGCCACGGCACCGAGGAGATGTCCTGGGTGTAGCGCAGCGACCGGTCGGGGTAACTGCTGAAGTCCCAGATCCGGGTCCAGGTGGCCCCGCCGTCGGTGCTGCGGAAGAAGATGACGTCCGGCCACCACGACACCTGGGTGGCGACCATCAGCGTGTTCGGGTGCTGCCGGTCGATCGTCAGCCCGCTGTAGCCGAAGTAGTCGTCGCTGCTGTCGGAGGGGATCGGGCTGATCCGCGTCCAGGTGCCGGTCTTCGTGGCGTACTTCCAGACGTCGCCCTTCGCGCCGTCGTAGGGGCCGCCGGTGTCGCTGGTCGCCAGGTAGAGGTAGCCGCCGGCGCTGTCGAGGACGCCCTTGTGCGCCAGGAACCCGGTGGGCTGGCCGGCCAGCCGCGCCCACGTGGTGCCGCCGTCGGTGCTGCGGTAGACGGTGTTCTGCTTGTCGGCCACCCCGGCGTAGATCGTCTGCGTGGTGCTGCCGCGGGTGCCGGTCGTGGGGTCGAACGTCACCCAGGTGACGCCTTCGATGTCGCTGGAGTACCCCGTGGTGTCGCTCGGGTCGGGCGCGTAGTTGCCGGGGTTGGGGAAGCTGGTCACCTTCGCCCAGGTGACGCCGGAGTCGGTGCTGCGCCAGAGCCCGTTGCCGCTCGGCGCGCCGAGGTAGAGGACGCTGTTGCGGTTGGGGTCGATCGCGAGCCGCTCGCCCATGCCGCGGCCGGGCATGTTGCCGCCGAGCTTGAACGGCAGCGCGGATGCCTGCCAGGTCGCGCCGCGGTCGGCCGAACGGAGGATCGCGCCGTTGTTCGGGTCCCAGCTGTTGGTGTACATCCCGGCGGCGACGTAGACCCGGTCCGGGTCGACGGCATCGGTGGCCAGGCTGACGACGCCGTTGTGGCCCCAGTCGGTCCAGCCGACCGAGTCCAGCAGCGGGAGCCAGCGGCCGGTGGCGGTGTTCCACCGGTACGCCCCGCCGATGTCGGTGCGCGCGTAGACGAGCCCGGGCTCGGTCTGGTTGAAGACGATGCCGGGGACGAACCCGCCACCGGCGATTTCGGCGTTGCGCCACGTGGTGGCCGCCGGTGCGGCCGGGGAGGCCGGCGCGCCGACGGTGACCGCGACGGCGACCGGCACGAGCACGGCGAGCGCACCGGCGAGCAGCCGTCTCGCCGAGCGGAACCTGGACGGGGAATGCGTTGCTGGCACGACGTTGTGCACTGTGGCCTCCACACTCTGGGAGCGCTTCCAGAGGGACGGTAAACCAGCGTTCGGAGCGTTGTAAAGCGTTCGACGATTTCGGCGACGGACACTGTCCACAGTGGATTTTGCGGGGGGTGGCGCCGGATATGCCGGAATCACATACGTGAACGTCGATCAGGTTTCTGAATTGTTATCACGGATCTTCTTGCCCGCCATTTTCCGGCGTGTGAGTGTGGTGCCGCTGGCTGGACTGGACCTACGAAAGAGGCGACCCGGCAATGACGCAAGCAGCCCCGGCGCGGCACATCGGGCGGACCACGTTGTACTTCTTCGGCGCGCTCGGCGGCATCCTGTTCGGTTACGACCTCGGTGTCATTTCCGGGGTGCTCCCGTTCATCGGGAAACTGTGGGCACTGACCAGCTGGGACAAGGGCGTGATCACCGCCAGCCTGTCGGTCGGCGCGATCGTCGGCGCGCTGTTGTCCAGCCGCACCAACGAAGCCCTCGGCCGGCGCCGCACGATCATGGTCGCCGCGGGCATCGTCATCGTCGGCACGCTGGCGGCGAGCTTCTCGCCGACGTTCGTGCTGCTGGTGCTCTCGCGGCTGATCATCGGGCTGGGGATCGGCCTTTCGTCGTCGACCGTCCCGACGTACCTGTCCGAACTGGCGCCGGCGAAGTGGCGGGGCGCGATGGGTGCGCTCAACCAGATCTTCATCGTGCTGGGCATCCTGATCGCGTTCCTGGTCAGCTACTGGCTCGGCCCGATCTCGGCGTGGCGCTGGATGTTCGCCGGTGCGATCGTGCCCGCGGTGGTCCTGCTCGTCGGGCTGGTGTTCCTGCCGGAGACGCCGCGCTGGCTGGTCAAGAACGGCCAGGAGGACGAGGCCCGGCGGGTGCTGGCCAGCGCGCACGGCAACGCGGTGAACCTCGACGAGGAGATCGCCACCATCCACGAGGTGATCCGGCTCGACACCGAAGAGAAGCCGCGGATCCGCGACCTGTTCTCCGGGTTCGTCCGGCCGATGCTCGTGGTGGCCCTGCTGCTCGCGATCGGCCAGCAGTTCAGCGGGGTCAACGCCATCAACGCGTACTTCCCGACGATGCTCATCGGCCTCGGGTTCGCGACGCAGGCCGCGCTGCTGTCCGGCGTGCTGCTGGGTGTCACGAAGTTCCTCTTCACCGCGTGGGTCGTGTTCGTGGTGGACCGCTGGGGCCGCAAGCCGCTGCTGCTCATCGGCAACGTCATCATGGTGCTCACGCTGGTGGCGGCCGGCCTGGTGGTGCTGAACGTCCACGACACCGGCACGCGCGGCCTGCTGATGCTGGTGATGATGGTGCTGTACCTGGTCGGCTACGAGCTCGGCTGGGGCGCGGTCGTCTGGGTGATGATGTCCGAGGTGTTCCCGCTGAAGTACCGGGCCACGGGCATGGGCGTCAGCAGCGTGGTCCTCTGGGCGGCGACGGGCATCGTGAGCGCGGTGTTCCCGATCATCTCCGACCCGAAGTCCCTCGGCATCGGCGGCTCGATGTTCCTCTTCGCCGGGGTGAACGTGGTGCTGTTCGTGCTGACCAAGTGGCTGGTGCCGGAGACGAAGGGCCGCACGCTGGAGCAGATCGAGCTCGACCTGCGGGCGCGTCAGGGCGTCGCGGCCAAGAGCTGACCCCAGGGGGTCGATCGCGGCGCCGGAAAGGCGGTCTGCCGCGGCTTGTCGTGAGTGGTAAAGCGGGGGTGTTTAAGGGGGTGAACACAACACACCCCCCAACTCGCAACAACACACAGGTAATAAAACAAAAAAAAAAAAAAAAA
>NZ_JBSGBK010000096.1:0-31194 GCF_053601215.1 Amycolatopsis sp. NPDC004772 | reverse complement strand
TATTTGTGGTGTTCGGTGGTTCCCCCCCCCCCCCCGCCACATTGGGTGCGTTGGACGCAACCAACGCCACATTGGGGCGCTTGGGTCAGGCGGGGGCGGGCTCGGTGTGGCGTGCGGCCGAGCCGTCGTCGCTGTGCTCGGGACGGTCGGTCGGGGCGTTGAGGACCTCGTCGTCGAGGAGGCCTTCGCTGCGCGCCACGATCGTCGGGACCACGATCTGGCCGGCCACGTTCGTCGCCGTGCGCATCATGTCCATGATCGGGTTGACCGAGTAGATCAGGGCCAGGCCCAGCGCGACCTGCTTGGCGTCGAGGCCGATGAACGACGTCGTCAGCGTGAACGCCGTCAGCCAGCCGGTGGTCCCGGCCGTCGCCAGCGCGCCGACCACGGCCACCACGACGATGCCGGCGTACTGCCAGAAGTTCAGCGACACCCCGGCCAGGTTGGCGACGAAGATCGCCGCGATCGCCGGGAACACCGCCGCGCAGCCGTCCATCTTGGTCGCGCTGCCGAGCGGGGTCGCGAAGGCCGCGTACGCCGGCTGGACGCCGAGGTTGACCGCGGACTGGCGGGTCAGCGGCAGCGTCGCGGCCGAAGACTGCGAAGCGAACGCGAACTGGATCGCCGTGCCCGCCTTGGAGAAGAACTTCAGCGGGCTGACCTTCGCCACGAACTGCAGCAGGATCGGGTAGACGACGAACAGCACGAGCAGGCAGCCGACGTACACCGCGAGCGTGGTGGAGAACAGCGGCCGGAACAGCGCGTCGCCGTAGTTCGACACCGCCGCGCCGATCAGGCCGATGATGCCGATCGGGGCGAGCCGGACGATCCAGCCGAGGTAGCGCTGGATGATCTCGAAGACGCTGGTCGTGAAGTCCACGAACGGCTTCGCCTTGTCCCCGAGGCTGTAGGCGGCGGCACCGATGACCAGGGCGAGGAACAGCACCTGCAGGGTCTCGCCGTCGGCAAACGCTTTCACGAAGTTCTCGGGCAGCAGCCCGTTCACGAAAGCGCTCCACGAGCCCCAGTGGTCGACGCTCTGCGCCGCCTTGTCGGCGTTCTTGGCCGTCGCCTCGACACCGCCGAGCCCGCCGGAGCCGGGATTGAAGATCCGGCCGACCGCGATGCCGATCAGCGACGCGATGAACGACGTGATCGCGAACCACAGCACCGTCTTGCCGCCGAGGCGCGCGGCGGTGCGGCCGCCACCGAGCTTGCGGAGACTGTTGATGCCGACCACGATCGCCGTGAAGACCAGCGGGATCACCGCGATCTGCAGCAGCGTGGTGAAGATGGTGCCGATCTGGTCGAGGAGATCGGTCAGCCAGCCGGCCTCGGTCTGCCGCGCGACGACGCCCAGCAGGGCGCCGACGACGAGCGAGCCGAGGACCGCGGCCGCGAACACCCGCGGCTTGGTGTATGTCCGTACGAAAGACACGGGGCGACTCCGGTGCTCGAAAGTTTCCAGTCTTGCCGGGTGAAGAGAACGTTAGGCAAGAAAGGACTCTTCCGGATCACCCGAAGGTGTGGTGCCTTTCTCAGGATGCGGGAGGCTGCCAGAGATCCACGACACTCACGCCGACCTCGGCCAGCAGCCGGCGCGTCAGCGGCAGGCTGATCCCGATCACGCTCGTGTGGCCGCCTTCGAGCCCTTCGACGAACCAGCCGCCCCGGCCGTCGATCGTGAAGCCGCCGGCCACGTTGAGCGGCTCGCCGCTGGCGACGTAGGCGTCGATCTCGTGCTCGCTCGGCGTGCCGAACCGGACGGTGGTCGATTCCCAGCCCGCGGCCTCCTTCGCGCGCGTCCCGCCGTCGAGCCGGACGACCGCGTGCCCGGTGAGGAGTTCACCGGATGTTCCCGCCATCGCGGCCCAGCGGGTGCGGGCGACGTCCGGCGCGCCGGGCTTGCCGACCATCTGCCCGTGGATCGAAAGCATCGAATCGCAGGCGACGACGACGGCGTCCGGGTGCGCCGCGGCGACCTGGTCGATGACCGCCTCGGCCTTGGCCGTCGCGAGGGCCTGGACCAGCTCGGACGGGGACGGATCGGTCAGCGAGGCGGCGACCGCGTCCTCGTCGACGCCGGAGACGAACACGGCGGGATCGAGGCCCGCGGAGCGCAGGAGGGCGAGGCGGGCGGGGGACTGGGAGGCGAGGACGAACTGCACGTCTGAAACTTACTTGACCAGGCGGTCGTGACCGAATTGTGACCGGCGTCACGTCACTGGGGAGTTAATTTGTTTTGGCTCGCAACTTATGGATCGACGGAACGTCACGGAGGGAACACATGCCGCTCCTCCGCACCACGAGATCTTTGCGACCCCTTGCGCTGGCCGGTCTCCTCCTCGCGGGCACGGCTCTCGTCCCGATGGCTTCCGCCTCCGTGACACCGCTCTACAAGGACTCCCGCGCCTCGGTGGCCGACCGCGTCACGGACCTGATGGCGCGGATGACGCTCGACGACAAGGTCGGGCAGATGACCGAGGGCGAGCGCGGGGCCGCGACCCCCGCCCAGTCCGCCGCCGCCCGGCTCGGGTCCATCCTCTCCGGCGGCGGTTCGACGCCGTCGCCGAACACCCCGGCCGGGTGGGCGGACATGGTCGACGCCTACCAGCGGGCGGCGACGTCCACCGGCCTCGGCATCCCGATCGTCTACGGCTCCGACACCGTGCACGGCCACAACAACGCCGCCGGCGCCACGATCTTCCCGCACAACATCGGCCTCGGTGCCGCGAACGACCCGCAGCTGGTCAAGCAGATCGGCGCGATCACCGCGCAGGAATCCGCCGCCACCGGCGTCAAGTGGGGCTTCGCGCCGTGCCTGTGCGTCGCCCGCGACGACCGCTGGGGCCGCACGTACGAGTCCTTCGGCGAGGTTCCCGACAACGCCGTCGCGAACTCCGTCGTCATCGAAGGCCTGCAGGGTTCTTCGCTCGGCAACACGACGTCGATCATGGCCACCGCCAAGCACTTCATCGGCGACGGCGGCACCACCGGCGGCGTCGACCAGGGCAACACCCAGATCAGCCTCGACGAGCTGCGGAAGATCCACCTGCCGCCGTTCCAGGCCGCGATCGCCCACGGCGTCGGCTCGGTGATGATCAGCTTCAACAGCTGGAACGGCGTCAAGGACCACGGCAACAAGTTCCTCGTCACCGACCTGCTCAAGACGGAGCTGGGCTTCTCCGGGTACGTGATCTCCGACTGGAACGGCATCGACCAGATCGACGGCCGGACCGGGTTCACCGCGGCCGAGGTCAGCCAGGCCGTCAACGCCGGGATCGACATGGTCATGGTCCCGAACGACTACCTGAAGTTCATCAGCACGCTCAAGGCGGAAGTCCTCAACGGGCACGTCCCGATGTCCCGCATCGACGACGCCAACCGGCGGATCCTCACGAAGAAGTTCGAACTGGGCCTCTTCGAGCGCCCGTACACCGACCGCTCGCTGCAGGCGGACTTCGGCAGCGCGGCCCACCACGCCGTGGCGCGGCAGGCGGCACGCGAGTCGCAGGTGCTGCTGAAGAACGACGGTGTGCTGCCGCTGGCCAAGCAGGACAACCGGATCTTCGTGGCCGGCAAGAACGCCAACGACCTGGGGAACCAAGCGGGCGGCTGGACGCTGAGCTGGCAGGGCCAGAGCGGCACCCGGGTGATCCCGGGCACGACGATCCTCGACGGCATCAAGGCCGGTGCCGGGAAAGGCACGGTGGTGACCTATGACCGTGCGGGTAGCGGAATCAACTCCGGTTACAAGGTCGCGGTCGCCGTGGTGGGCGAAACGCCGTACGCCGAAGGGCAGGGAGACCGGCCCGGCGGCCTCGGCCTCGACGCCGAAGACGTCGCGCTCATCGGCAAGCTGAAGGCCTCGGGCGTCCCGCTGGTCGTGGTGACCGTGTCCGGGCGGCCGCTGGACATCGCGGCGCAGCTGCCGTCGATGAAGGGCCTGGTGGCGGCCTGGCTGCCGGGCTCGGAAGGCGCCGGCGTCGCGGACGTGCTCTACGGCGACTACAACCCGACCGGGAAGCTGAGCTTCACCTGGCCGGCGAGCTCGTCGCAGGAACCGATCAACACCGGTGACGGCAAGCAGGGCCTGTTCCCGTACGGGTCCGGCCTGTCGTACCGCCGCTAGCCACCGCTCCCGCGGTCCGTGCAGGCCCCCGCTCCGGCACCCGACACCGGAACGGGGGTCTGCACGGTTCCTACGCCGCGGCCGCTTCGGGTACCGGGGTTTCCCAGCGCGGCTTGACCCGCTGCAGCACCGCCGCGGAGAGCACGCCGAGCAGCAGCACACCCATCGGCAGCAGCATCGTCACGCGGGCGGCGTCGGTAAGTCCACTGTGGACCGCCTCGGTCGCCAGCTTCCCCGCCTGCGCGGCGATCTCCGCGGGCAGCCCCGGCATCGGCGACGGACCGCCGGCCGAACCGAACTCCCCGGTGCTCGCCGCCGCGTGCGCGATCCCCTCGGCGAACGGCGCCCGGTACTGCTCCGGCAGCTGCGCGGCCGCCTTGGTGGCCTCGTCCGCGATGGACGCGCTGATCCGCGCCTGCAGCAGCACGCCGATCGCCGCGCTGCCGAGCACGCCGCCGACCTGGCGGGCGGTGTTGAAGATGCCGGACGCGGTTCCGGCCAGCCGCGGCTCGACCGAGCCCATCGTCAGGTTGCTCATCGGCGAGAAGATGCAGCCGATGCCGAGCCCGCACACCAGCAGCGCCGGCACGAACGACCACGGGTTGCTGTCCGGCGTCGCCTGCAGCGCGATGACGCCGAGCCCGGCCGCGAGCGCCGCCAGGCCGAACATCACCAGGTACTTGCCGTTCA
This sequence comes from Amycolatopsis sp. NPDC004772, assembly GCF_053601215.1. NCBI lineage: Bacteria > Bacillati > Actinomycetota > Actinomycetes > Pseudonocardiales > Pseudonocardiaceae > Amycolatopsis > Amycolatopsis sp. NPDC004772. The sequence goes on along the minus strand of NZ_JBSGBK010000096.1, from coordinate 26,372 downwards.
CCTTGTCCGACGCGCGCCCGACGAACGGCGCGATGATCCCGGACAGCAGCGACATCGGCGCGGTGAGCAGGCCGCCCATGGTCGGGGTCAGCCCGAGCACCGACTGGATGTAAATGACCAGCGGCAGGAACATGCCGGTCATCGCGAAGCCGACGGTGGTCGCGGTGAGCGTCCCGGCCGAGAAGTTCCGGTTCGAGAACACCTGCAGCGGCAGCAGCGGCTCCCGCTTGTTGAACCGCTGCCACACCAGGAAGGCGATGAGCAGCACGACGCCGGCGCCGATGATCTCGAAGACCGTGATGCCGCCGAAGACCGTGCCCCAGTCGTACTGCTGCCCGTTCTGGACGCCGAACACGATGCACAGCAGCGCCGCGCTCGAGAGCACGATCCCCAGCACGTCGAACGAGTGCGCGTGCTTCGGCTGCCAGTCCGGCACCAGCAGCACGGTGAGCACGACGGCGATCGCGCCGATCGGCACGTTGACGAAGAAGATCCACTCCCAGCCGAGGTGGTCGACCAGCACGCCGCCGAGCAGCGGGCCGGCGATCGTCGCCAGCCCGGCGACGCCGCCCCACATGCCCATCGCCGGGCCGCGCTTGGCCGGCGGGAACAGGTGCGTGATGAACGCCAGCGTCTGCGGCGTCATCAGCGCGGCACCGAGCCCCTGCACGGCCCGCGCGGCGATCAGCATCTCGACGTTGCCGGACAGGCCGCACCACAGCGACGCGCCGGTGAACACGATCAGCCCGGCGAGGAACACGCGCTTCGGGCCGAACCGGTCACCGAGCCGGCTGGTGAACAGCATCGGCACGGCGTAGGTGAGCAGGTAGACGCTGATCACCCAGACGATCGAGTTCAGCCCGGCGCCCAGCTTGTTGAGCATGGTCGGGATCGCGATCGACACGATGGTCGTGTCGAGCAGGATCATGAAGAAGCCGAGGCACAGCGCGCCGAGCGCGGCCCACGGGTTAGCTTGTCTTGCGTTCATCGTCGTCTTCCCTGGTGATGAGCGTGAGCTTGGGTGGTTGGTGATCCTGGAACGAGATCCGCCCGGAGCGCAGGTCCTCGGCGAGGCGTTCGGTCCACTCGAGTTCGAACAGCCGGTGGTCGCACTGGTAGCGCCAGTCGAGCCAGTAGATCTCCGGCACCTGGTTGTCGGTGAGCCGCTGCTGCACGGCCCGGTCGGAGGCCACCGCGGCACGCAGCCGCATGAGCCGGGTTTCGAGCTCGGCGAGCGACGCTTCGCGCCCCAGTTCGTCGATCACGGCGAGCCCGGACAGGTAGGCGGGGAACTCCGTGGCCACGTCCCCCAGGAGTTCGCGGCCGCGCTGGTTGAACTCGTCGAGCCCGGTCTGCGTCATGCCGTAGACGGTCCGTTCGGGCCGCCTGCCGTCGCGCTGGGTGTCGACGACCTCGATGAAACCGCTGCGGTGCAGCCGTTCCACGGTGTGGTAGAGCGAACCCGCCTTCACGTTGACCCGGGTGTCGACGTACCGCTCGCGCATGAGCGTGGCCATCTCGTACGGGTGCATCGGCCCCTCATGGAGCAGCTCCAATACGGCGATGCCGAGCGGTGTCAGCTTGGCCGAGGCCATGACGTGGTCCCTCCCCATCGGTTATTCCACGTGGACTATACGACGTGGGGTAGCGAGCGGTCCACGGTCATTCCTGTGACGGTCCGTACACACCGTGAAGGCCCCCATGACGACGGCATGGGGCCTTCACGCTGCTTCTCAGAACGGCCAGTCGGCTCTGCGGCCTCGTTCGAGCAGCGGGATCATCCGGAAGCCCTGGTCGGTCAGGCCGCCGAAGGTGTGCCGCCGCCCGCCGCCGGACGGCGCGTGGCCGGCCTGGTAACCGGCGAGGTTCCAGGTGTACAGCGGCACGTGCGCGGGCAGCGCCTGCCCGACGTCGCCGTACGCGGCCTGCTCGTCGGTGAGGATCACGACGCGGTCGTGGTTCGCGAAGTGCTTGTGCACCGCGCCCACCGTGTCGGTGCCTGCGCCGATGAAGTACCCGCCGGCCTTCCAGCGTCCGACGTCACCCAGCAGCGACCCGCCCCGGCTCAGCTTGAACACCTTGGTGCCCTGGCGGTGGTCCCAGGAGCCGTCGGAGAACGAGACGACGTCGGCCTTCGCGCAGCGCCGCGCGAGCGCCAGGCCGAAGACCGCGGCCGCGTCCCACCGCATGAGGCTGCCGTCCTTGCTGAACCGGTCGTTCATCGACGCCGACGTGTCGACGAGGACGAGCGTCCGGCCACCCAGCTCGGGCACGTTGGCCAGCGCGTGCGCGATCGCCCGCTCGAGCGCCCACGCCCACCGCGGCGACGGCGCCGCCCGGTAGGCCGCGAGGAACCGCATCGGCAGCTGCCGCGACTTCGCGACCTGCACCGGGCTCGCGAGCCGCTTGGCCACCCGCTGCGCGACATCGTCCGAGACGCCCGCCTCGTCGAAGTTGCGGAGGTTCCGGAGGAGAGCCGTGTAGCCCATCGACGGGATCAGCGCCTCCCAGACGCGCGCGTCCAGCGGACCCTGCAGCCACCCGGCGACGGACTCCCACGTCATGCCCGCGGCGCGGAGCACGTCCGCCGCGTCCGGCCGGTCGAAGAGCTTCCGGCGATCGGCGACGGCCCAGCTCATGAGCTCGGCGCGGGCGCGGAGGGTGGTGAGGGCGTCCGGGATCGCGTTGCCGCGGTCGTGCCGCTCGTCGAGGATGTGCTTGAACAGCGCACCCCCGCCGGCCGGGTGGGTCAGCTCGAGGACGTCGGCGAACCGGAACGCGCGCGCCGCGGAGTCCCACTTGACGAACGCCCGCTCGTCGTAGAGCTTCGCCGCGGCATCGGCAACACCGCGCTTGACCGGCTTCGGAAGGGCGCGGCCGTGCACGGACGTCCAGTAGGCGAGCAGCTCACCGGGCTCGTCGGCCCGCTGCAGCACGTCGGCGACGACCTGGCGGCCGAGCCCGTCGAGGCCGGCGTCCCGCCGCGCCTTGGCGAACTCGGCGGCCCCGACGAGCGACGCCGTCCGCAGGTGCGCGCCGGTGCGCAACCAGCGCAGGAACCGGGCTGTCCACTGTGGATCATCCAGTGTGGACTTCCGGACCAGCTCGGCGTACCGGGTGTCGCGCGCGCCCGCGGACTCGTAGAAGGCGTGCTCGCCGACCATGTTGGTGACGGCGAGCAGGAAGAGTTCGGACTTGGTGTCGCGCGCATACCCGGCACCACCCTGGTGCGTGACGGTGGACGGCGTGGCCTCGCCGCGGACCGGAGAGGTCGCGGCGGGCGCGCGTGCGGTGTTGAACTTGCTCATTTCTCCCCCTGGTGCGGGGGCCACGGCGATGCCCGAGATCGAAGTCGGTGAAGGTACGTAGCTGCTCTAGGCCGCTGAGCTACCGGACCGGGTGGTGGTCCGGGAGGGATTCGAACCCCCGACCTGCCCATTAAGAGTGGAAGTAACCCTCGCCTGCGCACCGGGCATCGGTGTCGCCGTGGCTCCCTCGTGCAGCGAGGTAGCAAGCGATCGGCGGCGGGACGACCGGTTTTCCGGCCGGGTCCCGGACCGGCCGGAAATCAACTAGTTCGTACTAAGAACTATGTACGCTATGTTCGTAGTACGAACTAACTGGGAGGAATCATGACGCACTTCGGCATCGGCGTGTCCACCGCGGTCACCGCCGTCCGCGGCACCCTCGAACTGGCCGTCCAAGCCGACCGGGGCGGGCTCGACCTCATCACCGTCTCCGATCACCCGTACCACGCCGATCGGCTCGATGCGTACGCCGAACTCGGCGTCCTGCTGGGGAAGACCGAGCGGATCTCCGGGCTGGTCAGCGTCACCAACCTGCCGACGCGGCCGGCGGCGATGCTCGCCCGCACCATCACGAGCCTGTCCGCGTTGACCGGCGGGCGGATCGTGCTCGGCATGGGGGTCGGCGGGTTGTGGGACGACATCGCGCGGCTCGGCTTCACCAAACTGACGCCCGGGCAGGCCGTCCGCGCCTTCGAAGAGGGCATCCGGCTGATGAAGCTGCTCGGCGGGGGTGGTGCGCCGGTCACCTTCGACGGCGAGTTCCACCAGGTCACCGATCTGGAACCGGCCGCCGAAGCGATGCCGCCGGTGTGGACCGGGTCCGTCGGGCCGAAGTCCCTCGCCGTCACCGGGCGGGTGGCCGACGGGTGGATGCCCGGGCACGCCGCCGACTGGCTCAGCGAGCGGTACCGGACCTCGCGGCCGCTGATCGACAAGGCCGCCGTGGACGCCGGGCGGGATCCCGGCGAGGTCGTCACCGTCTACGACTTCCCCGGGCGCATCACGGCCGAACCGCTGGCCAGGACCCGCACCGACGACGGACGCTGGATCGGCGGCTCGCCCGCCCAGTGGATCGAGGAGCTCACCGGCGCGGTGCTGGAGCACGGCGCCGCCGGGTTCGTGCTCTTCGGGCCCGGCGGCAGCACACCGGACGCCGTCGCCGCCGCGCGGTGGGCCGAGGAGATCGTGCCCGCGGTGCGGGAAGCCGTAGGCTGATCGGATGGGGAAGAGCGGGGCGGACCTCGGGGTGGTGGCCGGGCTCGTGCGGGCGTCGTTCCTGGTGAACGCGGTCTACGCCGAGTCCGCCCGCGAGTACGGGCTCACCGTGCAGCAGGGGCAGCTGCTCTGCGTGCTGATGGGCCGCCCGTACGGCATGGGCGACCTGGGCGCCACGCTCGGCCTCGAAAAGTCCAGCCTCACCGGCCTGGTCGACCGGGCGGTCAAGCGCGGGCTCGTCCGCCGCGAACCCGACCCGGACGATCGCCGGGCCGTCCAGGTCCTCCTGACCGCCGAAGGCAGCGAGCTCGCGGAGGACTTCTACGCGGCGACGTGCCGCCGGGTCGACGAGCTGGCCGCGGGCCTGAGTACCCCGGACCGCGACCGGCTCGCGGCGTTGCTGGGAACGATCGTGCGGGACAACGAAGCCCCGACGGTCTTCCTCGACGCCCTTCAGCCCTGAGGCAGACCCGAAGCGCGCCAAGCACCTTCGCCGGGGTGGAGCGGCCGGCGCAGCGAAGCAGCGCGATCGCCCCACCACGACGTACGCGGCTTCGGCTTCTCCGGCGCCTTCGCCACCGACGCCGCGGCGATGATCGCCGTCAGCGCCGCCAGCTCGGCGTCGGTCGGGTTTCCGCGTACCACCCTCAGCAGGGGGCGCTGCTTTTCCTCGCTCACAGCGGGATGTTCCCGTGCTTCTTGGGCGGCAGCGATTCCCGCTTGTTCCGCAGCAGGGACAACGCCCGCGCGACGTGGCCGCGCGTGTGCGCCGGCACGATCACCGAGTCGACGTACCCGCGCTCGGCCGCCGCGTACGGGTTCAGCAGCGTGTCCTCGTACTCCTGGATCAGCTCGGCGCGCAGGGCGTCGACGTCCTGTCCTTCGGCAGCCGCCTTCGCGAGGGTCTTGCGGTGGACGATGTTCGCCGCGCCCTGGGCGCCCATCACCGCGACCTGCGCGGTCGGCCAGGCCAGGTTGATGTCGGCGCCGAGGTGCTTGGAGCCCATGACGTCGTACGCGCCGCCGTACGCCTTGCGCGTGATGATCGTGACCAGCGGGACCGTGGCCTCCGCGTAGGCGTAGATCAGCTTCGCGCCGCGGCGGATGATGCCGTTCCACTCCTGGTCGGTGCCCGGGAGGAAGCCCGGGACGTCGACGAAGGTGAGCACCGGGATGTTGAACGCGTCGCAGGTGCGGACGAATCGCGCGGCCTTCTCGGACGCGTCGATGTCGAGGCAGCCGGCGAACTGCGTCGGCTGGTTGGCCACGACGCCGACGCTGTGGCCGTCGACGCGGCCGAAGCCGACGATGATGTTCGGCGCGAACAGCTCGTGGACCTCGAGGAAGTCGCCGTCGTCGACGACGCGGGTGATCACCTCGTGCATGTCGTACGGGGTGTTCGGCGAGTCCGGGATGATCGTGTCGAGCTCGCGGTCGGCGTCGGTGACGTCGTCGAAGAACCCGGGCCGGTCGGCGGGCGGCTCGAACACCGGCGCGTCCGACAGGTTGTTCTGCGGCAGGTAGGAGAGCAGTTCCTTGACGTAGGCGATGGCGTCCTCGTCGTCGGAACCGAGGTAGTGCGCGACGCCGGACTTCGTGTTGTGGGTGCGGCCGCCGCCGAGCTCCTCGAAGGTGACGTCCTCGCCGGTGACCGTCTTGACGACGTCCGGGCCGGTGATGAACATCTGCGACGTCTCGTCGACCATCACGATGAAGTCGGTGAGCGCGGGGGAGTAGACGTGCCCGCCCGCGTTCGCGCCCATGATCAGCGAGATCTGCGGGATGACGCCGGACGCCTTGACGTTCCGGTTGAAGATCTCGCCGTACAGGCCGAGCGAGACGACACCCTCCTGGATGCGCGCGCCGCCGCCTTCGTTGATGCCGATGATCGGCCGGCCGGTCTTGATCGCCAGGTCCATCACCTTGACGATCTTCTCGCCGTAGACCTCGCCGAGGCTGCCGCCGAAGACGGTCACGTCCTGGCTGAAGACGCAGACCGGGCGGCCGTCGACGGTGCCGTAGCCGGTCACGACGCCGTCGCCGTACGGGCGGTTCTTCTCCTGGCCGAAGTTGGTCGAGCGGTGCCGGGCCAGCTCGTCGAGCTCGACGAAGGAGTTCTCGTCGAGCAGCAGCTCGATGCGTTCGCGAGCGGTCTTCTTGCCCTTGGCGTGCTGTTTCTCCACCGCGCGGGCCGAGCCCGCGTGCACCGCCTCGTCGTACCGGCGGTACAGGTCGGCCAGCTTGCCGGCCGTGGTGTGGATGTCCGGTTCGTCCTCGGGCGGCGTCCCGAGCGGCTCCGTCGCACTGCTCATGCCACGGGAGCTTAACTACTTGTCGGTCACTTCGCGTGTGGCGTAGGCAACGTCTCCGGTGCGGTCAGGACGTCGTGGGCCTCACCAGGCCCGACTCGTAGGCCGCGATCACCAGCTGGGCCCGGTCGCGCGCCGCGAGCTTGTGCAGCAACCGGCCGATGTGGGTCTTCACCGTGGCTATCCCCAGGTGCAGGCGGGCCGCGATCTCGTCGTTCGACAACCCGCGCGCGATCAGCGTCAGCACCTCCTGCTCGCGGGCCGTCACGCCGTCCAGGCGGGTCACCGGGCCCGAGGGGAGCCTGGCGAACTCCGCCACCAGGCGGCGCGTCACCGAGGGGGCCAGGAGCGCGTCGCCCGCGGCCACCACCTCGATCGCCGCCAGGAGGTCCGCCGGGCGGGTGTCCTTCAGGAGAAAGCCGCTCGCTCCGGCGCGCAGTGCCGAATAGACGTACTCGTCCAGGTCGAACGTCGTCAGCATCAGCACCCGGACGTCGCTCTCCGCGCAGATGCGGCGGGTCGCCTCGATGCCGTCCATCTCCGGCATGCGGACGTCCATCAGCACGACGTCCGGCCGCTCGACCCGGGTCAGGGCCACCGCTTCGGCGCCGTCGGAGGCTTCGGCGACCACCTCGAGGCCCGGTGCGCTGTCGACCAGGACCCGGAAGCTTCCGCGCAGCAGCGCCTGGTCGTCGGCGATGAGGACGCGGGTCATCGGGCCGCCACCTTCTCTTCGTAGGGCAGCCGCGCGAAGACGCGGAAGCCGGTTTCGGCCGGTGCCGCGGAGAATTCGCCGTCGTACACCGCGACGCGCTCGCGCATCCCGATCAAGCCGTGGCCCGGGGTCGCGGAGCCGCCGCGGCCGTCGTCGAGGACCTCGATGCGTACTTCGCCGTCGCCGCCGGTGATGTGGATCCGGCACGTCGATGCGCCCGCGTGCTTGACCACGTTGGTCAGGGCCTCCTGCACGATCCGGTACACCGACTGGCCGACTCCGCTCGGCAGTTCGGTGAGGCCGTCGATGACCAGGTCGACGGCGGGACCGGCCTGCTGCGTGCGTTCGGTGAGCGCCCGCAGGTCGTCGAGCGACGGGGCGGGCGCCAGTGCCGGGACACCGGTGCCGTCGCGCAGCACGCCGAGCATGCGCCGCAGCTCCGCCAGCGTTTCGCGGCTGGTGTCTTCGATGACGCGCAGCGCGTCGCGGGCCTGGTCGGGTTGTTCGAGCGCGACGTGGTTGCCGACCGCCGCCTTCACCGCGATCAAGCTCATGCTGTGCGCGACGACGTCGTGCATTTCCCGGGCGATCCGCAGCCGCTCCGCCGAAACCGCTTCCCGCGCGTGGTTTTCCCGCTCGATCGCGGCGTACTCGCGGCGGCCGTGGACCGCGATGCCGAGCGCGAAGCCGACGATCAGCGCCGACGCCCCGAAGTTCACCGTCGTCGCCGTGCTCGGGTTCGGCACCGCCACGCCGACCAGGCCGATCCCGAGGAGCCCGGCCGCCAGCCCGATCCGCGAGGCGCGGCTGCCGCGGGCCACCACGAACGTGTAGAGCGCGCAGCCGGCCGACACGACGGCGATCGCCAGCACCGGCCCACCGATCGGCACCGCCGCCGCGGTCATCACCAGCGAGAGGATGTAGGCCGGGCGCGGCCACCAGCGCCGCAGCACGATCGGCCCGACGCTCAGCACGAGGATGGTCCAGCCGAGCCAAGCGGGCAGCCACGGCGGCAGCGACCACGCGCCGGCGGCGAGGTTGCCGCCGGCCCCCAGGGTCAGCAGGAGGACGGCCAAGACGTCCAGGACGACGCGAATGCGCATGAACCGACCGTAATGCGGACTTTCCGGCCGCGCGTCAACCTTGGGTCGGATGCTCCGCGTAGTGCTTCTTCACGGCTTCGACGCGCTCGGGCGGCCAATCCGGCAGGGTGACGCCGTGGGTGGCGGCGAACAGCTTGTCGAGTTGCTCGTGCCGCCGGGCCAGCTGCGCCGGGACGTCGTCGCCCGCCGCTTCGGTGAACTCGACCCGGTTGCCTTCGAGCGGGTCGTGGACCAGGCGCCAGCCGGGTTCGTCCGGCAGCAGCGGCCGGAGTTCGGCCTCGGGTTTCCAGCCGAGGTCGCGGCGGAAGCGGATCGTGCCGTCCGCGAGGAGTTCGCCGTCGTCCAGGCCGAATTCCTCCACATAGGACACCATCCGCCCGTGCCACTCCCGCGGCTGCTCGAAGTCCTGCCCGGCCAGGCGGGCGGCGAGCGCGTCGAGGCAGACGTCCCAGCCGGCGGCGGTGCGGCCCCCGGCCAGCTTGGCGATCGCCGGGTCGCCGCGGCCGAAGGTGTGCGTGAACTCCAGGAGGCTGCCGTCGCCGTCGGCGGTGATCAGCCAGCGCAGGGTGTCGTCGTTCCAGACGAAGGTGAACTCGCGCGGCGGGTCGGCGGTGACCACCCGCCCGGTCGTCGTGCTGTCCTCGCCGGGGAAGGTGAACCGGATCGCGCCACCGGCCCGCAGCTCGACGTCGACCTTCGCCGGGAACCAGTGTTCCAGCTCCGCCGGGTCGGTGATGGCGTGCCAGACCTTCTCGGGCGCGTGCTTCAGGCGGCGTTCCAGCCGGAGCACCGGGCGCTCGCCGTCGGTCTGCAGCCTTGCTCGTCCGGACACGCTTCCTCCCGTGGGTTGCCTGTGTCGGTATATAACCACTGAGGAATATGCAGGGTCAAGCGCCGCGGACGGCGGAGACAGCGGCGGCCAGGTCCGGGTCGCTTGCGGCCTTGTCGAGCGCGGTCCGCAGCACTGCGCAATACGTCGGCTCGGTCTCGGAGTAGCGCTTGCGGCCGGCGTCGGTGATCACCGAGTAGACGCCGCGGCGGTCGTCTTCGCACAGGTCCCGGATGGTCAGGCCGGCGTCTTCGAGGCGCGCGCACATCCGGCTGACCGAGCTTTGGTTGAGGCCGATCGCGTCGGCGAGCTCCTGCATGCGCAGGCCGCCCCGCGGGCCCGCGACGAGCTTGCCGAGCGCGCGGTACTCGGACAGGCCGAGCCCGTGACGCCGCTGCAGGGCTTTGGCGAGTTCCTGCTCGATCCGGGCGTGCAGCACGAGTACGCGGCCCCAGGCCTGCTCGTCGACGGTCATCTTCCGGCCTCCTCTTGACGCCAGGATAGTCCAGGGACAGTATTTATATGTACATGCAAGTACATCGAGAGGGCTGACATGAGCGATCGCAGCTTCCTGTTCCTGGTGGGCGCCGCGCGGGCCGGGGGCAACACCGAAATGCTGGCCCGGCTGGCGGCCAAGGAGCTGCCCAAGGACGTCGAGCAGCGGTGGATCCGGCTGCCGGAGGTGCCGCTGCCGCCGTTCGAGGACCGCCGCCACGGCGCCGGTGCGCACCCGGAGCCCGGCGAGAACGAGCAGCTGCTGATGGACGCGACTTTCGCCGCGACGGACATCGTGATGGTGTCGCCGGTGTACTGGTACTCGGTCGCGGCGAGCGTGAAGCTCTACCTGGACTACTGGTCGGGCTGGATGCGGCTGCCGGTCGAGTTCAAGCCGCGGATGCGCGGCAAGGCACTGTGGGGCGTGAGCGTGCTGAGCGAGACGGCGCGCGAGGCCCAGCCGCTGATCGGCACGCTTGAACTGTGCGCGGAGTACCTGGGCATGGACTGGGGCGGGGTGCTGCTCGGCAACGGCAGCCGCCCGGGCGACATACTCCTGGACGAAGACGCGACGACGGCCGCGCGGACGTTCTTCGCCGGCGCGGCCCTGGTCACCACCTAGTCGAACGAACCGAGGCGCCGGCGTACGTCGGCTGCTCTGTTGAGGAAGCCGGTCTCGTCGTACAGCGTGGCGGCCTGTTGCCAGCGTTCGATGGCCTCGCTGGTGCGGCCGAGGTGGTGCAGGCCGCCCGCGAGGACTTCCAACGGCTCGGCGACGGTCATGTCGCGATTGCGGGGGCTGCCGCGCCCCAGGGTGATCGCCTCCAGGCACAGAGAATTCGCTTTCTCGAAGTCACCCAGGCCGCTCCAGGCGCGTGCCAACTTCGTCAACGCCGCAGATTCGCCTTCGACGTCGCCGATTCGTCGGCGGATACGCAGGTCGTGCTCACCATGTGCGAGTGCACGCCGGTAGTCGCCGAGTCCGGTGTACGCGGAGCTGAGATTGCCTTCCACCACTGCTTCCCAGCGACCGGTGTCGATTCCCCGAGTCAGCGGCAGCGCCGAATCGAAACATCTTGCCGCCTCCTCGAATCGCTCCTGATAACGGAACAACAGTCCGCGTTCGTTCGGTAGAGCAACTCGCAGTTCCCCGTCGTCGAGTTCATCGATCAGAATCGCCGCGCGGTCGAGGTCGGCGACGGCCTGATCCCACCGGCCCAGCCGGGCAGCGATGTCCGCGCAGCTGAGCAGGAGATGCGCCTCCTGAACAGGATTGCCGACGCGGTGAGCCGCGGCTACGCCGATGCGAGCGGCCTCGAGGCGGTCGCCGGGGCTGCCAACGGAGGCGAGAAAACGGGTGGCGTGGGCAAGCGGAATGGTGTGGTGGTCGAGCCGTTGGCTCGCTGCGTGCTGAAGAACGGCGAGGATGTTGGCGCGTTCGGTGGTGAGCCACGCCCATGCTTCGTCGAAATCGGTGAGCAGCCGGGGGTAAGCTGGTTCGGCCACCACCGCAGGCATCCGCGTGTAATAGGGGTGAACCTGGTTGTCGACTGTGTAGGTGGTGTGGGTGTACCAAGTCAGCAAGGATTCGATGGCCAGGGTGCGGCTGCCGAGGGTGTCGTGCCGGCGGGCTTGGTCGGCTGAGTACGCGCGCAGCAGGTCGTGGAACCGGTAGCGGCCACCGGGGGCGAGTTCGATCAAGTGTGCGCTCGCCAACGCGGCGAGCATCGGTCGGACCTCGATGGGTGGCAGCTCGGCAAGTGCTGCAGCGGCAGCCAGGCACAGGTCAGGGCCGGGGTGCAGCCCGAGTCTCCGGAACAAGCGGGCTTGCAGAGTGGGCAGGCGCCGGTATGACCAGTCGAAGACCGCACGAATCGCGGATCGCTCGTCCGAAGCTTCGCTGAGGATGTCCAGCCGGGTGTTGTCGTCGGTCAATTCGGCGACGACATCGGCGACGGCGAGGTGCGAATGGGCGGCGATTCGGCTGGCGGCGATACGCAGGGCCAACGGCAGCCGGGCACATAGCCGGACCAGCTCGTGGGTGGCGTCGGATTCGGAGCTGACGCGGTCGGCGCCGATGATGCCGGTGACCAGTTCGTGAGCTTCGAGCGGGGTGAGCAGGTCGAGAGTGAGGCGGTGGGCGGCGTCGGTAACGACGAGACCGGTGAGACTGTCGCGGCTGGTCACCACGACCATGCAGCCCGGGGCGCCGGGCAGCATGGGGCGGACCTGCTCGGCGCTGTGGGCGTTGTCCAAGATGAACAACAGCCGTTTGCCCGCGGTCAGTGAGCGCAGCAGTGCGGCCTGCGCATCGACGTCAGTGGGAATTGCGCTGGCAGCGACGCCGAGGGCACGCAAAAACCCGCTCAGCGCGTCGGACGTCGTGGCGGGGGTACCGGGTCCGTATCCGCGCAGGTTGACATGCAGCGTGCCGTCGGGAAAGCGGTCTTGGACGCGATGCGCCCAGTGCAGAGCGAGGGTGGTCTTGCCGATGCCGCCGGCGCCGTCGACCGCGGTGATCACGACCGACGGCGTCGCCTGCTCGGCGGGGTCGGAAGGAATCAGTGCATCGAGGGCCGCTAAGTGGTCGGCTCGGCCGGTGAAGTCCCGGACGACCGCGGGCAATTGCCGTGGCACCTCGGGTGAGCTGACGTGCGCTGGTACGGCCGACGAGACAGCAGGACTGGCCGGCACGGCCGGCTCGAAAAGATATGGGTGGTCGGGGAGCGTGACCCAGCCCCGTGTGTTGACTTCCTTGACCTCGACGGTGACCGGGTGCCAGGTCACGGGTGCTGCCGCGGGCACGTGCCGGACGACGTCGTCGAACAACCGATCGGATGCGATCACCGCCAGAACGCCGGGAGATGCGGCCAATGCCGCCTTCAACGCGGGTGCGTCGCAAAGCCGGAACGTCATGATCAACGACGTTGAGGTGACACCGTGCGCGTCGTAGCCGACCTCGCCGGCGTGCAGGGCCATTCGCAGCCGGATCCGCTGCGCCTCGGGATGGTTGTCGTTGTGTACCCGCAGGCGCGTGACCAGTGCAGGCAACGCTGCCTCCAGGAACGCCGCCTTGTCCGCCTCGGCCGGCACGAGTGCGCACACCGCGTCTCCGCTCACCTCGCGATAACTGTCCTCCCAACGAATCTCGGTCGCAGCGAAGGTCGCCTGCATGATCGAATGGAGGCCGTCCCGCACAGCTTGTAAATGTGGACCCGTTCGCCGAGGATCTCCGAAGCCTTCGACGTCCGCCACGACTATCAAGTGGTGCCGCAAACCGCGACCATTCACAATCTCGGCCCCTCCCCGCGCGCTAATCGGGTGAAACCCACCAAGGGTCCCAATGTGGCGGTGTAAAGAGAAAGGGCCATCCGGACGGCTGGTACCTGGCTCGCTGTCGGCTTCTTGTCGTACGCCGGATTAATCTTCGCTCCCCGGCCCTGGTCACCACCTAGGGCAGGACGTCCTTCGCGATCAGGCGCAGGCCGCTCACCAGGTTGGCGCCCGAGGGGGCGTGGCCCGGGTCGATCAGCCACTGGAGCATCACGCCCGACAGCAGGGCCTGGTGCACTGTGCCGACGGCCCGGGCTTCGGCGCTCTCGTCGTCAAGGCCCTGGAAGAGGTTGGCCAGGCCGTGGCGAGCCTGCTCGAGCGCGTTCGCCAGCTGGGCGCGGACGTTCTCGTCGAGGTCCGGCTGCGAGTACGCCTCGAAGCTGACCGCCCACATGCGGCGGTGCTCGCCGAACGACTCGATCACCCGCTGCCAGATCAGCGCGAACCGCTCGGCCGGCGACGCGCCCGGCGGCGTCTCCACTTGCAGCGTCTTCGCCAGCGTTTCGCCCCACTCTTCGTTCGCCTCGATCAGCGCGGTGTTGAGCAGCGCTTCGCGTGAACCGAAGTGGTAGCCGATGGCCGCCATGCTCACGTTCGCCGCCGAGGCCAGGTCCCGCACCGTCGTGCGGGCGTAGCCCTTCTCGTACAGGCAGCGCTTCGCGCCGGCCAGCAGTGACTCCTTGTTGCCCATGCCCGGAGCCTAGCACGAACGTCTTAGGCAAACGCCTTGCGCGATCGCCCAAATCCGGGTTACCGTTCTCGGCATGCAGAACAGACGAGTCCTCATCTCCGGCGCGAGCGTCGCCGGCCCCGCCCTGGCCTTCTGGCTCCGCCGCCACGGCTTCCTCCCGACGGTCGTCGAACGCGCTCCGGAACTGCGCGACGGCGGCTATGCGGTCGACTTCCGCGGCGCGTCGCTGCGGGTCCTCGAGCGCATGGGCCTGCTGGAAGCGGTCGAAGCGGCCGCGACCCGGATGGGCGATGTGACCTATGTGGACAGTGACGACCGGCCGCTGGTGGTCACGCCCGCGACGTACCAGAGCGGCGAGCTCGAAGTCCTGCGCGGCGACCTCGCGCGCATCCTGTACGACGCGACGCGCGACGGCGTCGAGTACGTCTTCGGCGACTCGGTCACCGGCCTCACCGAGCACGGCGACGGCGTCACGGTCACCTTCGCCCACGGCGAGCCGCGCGAGTTCGACCTGGTGATCGGGGCCGACGGGCTGCACTCGAACGTGCGGTCGCTGGCCTTCGGCGACGAGGCCGGCTTCCGCCACGACCTCGGCTACTACGTCTCGATCTTCACCGTGCCGAACCACCTCGGCCTCGACCGCGTCGGCCGGTTCTACAACGAGCCGAACCGGACCGTCGGCGTCTACAGCGCGCGGGACAACACCGAGGCCAAGGCGCTGTTCTGGTTCGGCTCCGAGGGGCTGGACTACGACCACCGCGACGTCGAGCAGCAGCGCCGGATCGTCGAGGAGACGTTCCGCGACGTCGGCTGGGAGACGCCGGCGCTGCTTAAGGCCATGCGGGAGGCGCCGGACTTCTACTTCGACTCGGCGAGCCAGATCAATCTGGACTCGTACGCGCGCGGGCGCGTCGCACTGGTCGGCGACGCCGCGTACTGCGCCGCGCCGCTCTCGGGGATGGGGACGAGCCTGGCGATCGTCGGCGCGTACGTGCTGGCGGGCGAGCTCGCGGCCGCCGGCGGCAACCACGCGACGGCGTTCGGCGCCTACACCCGCGAGATGTGCGGCTTCGTCGACGCGTGCCAGAAACTGGCCAAGGGCAACGGGAAGTGGTTCGTCCCGCCGACCCGCGGCTGGCTGCGGTTCCGCAACCTGAACTACCGGCTGCTGCCGTACCTGCCGTGGCGCAAGCTGATCGAGGAGCTGCCGCTCAAGGCGGGCAACGCGATCACGCTGAAGCCGTATGCGGTGGCGCCGGCGTGACGCCGCGGCGTTTCGCGATGCCGGCCATGTTCTCCTCGCCCCAGTCGCCCAGCGGCAGCAACGCCGTGTTCAGCCGCTGACCCAGTTCGGTCAGCGAGTATTCGACCTTCGGCGGAATCTCGTGGAACACCTCGCGGTGCACGATCTCGTCCGCCTCCAGTTCCCGCAGCGCCTGGATCAGCATCTTCTCGCTGATCCCCGCCACCTTCCGCTTCAGCTCGCCGAACCGCAGCGGCTCGGCGTGCAGCGCCCAGAGGATGAGGGCCTTCCACCGGCCGCCGATGACGTCGACGGCCGCGTCCAGTCCGCAGCGGTAGGTTCTCGCCAGCATGCAGGATCCTTACGTTTTGGTGGGTACCTGACTTATTAGTCGGTACTTGTCCAGTGTAAAGCGCGCCAGCAGCATGGAATCCATGGGAGAAAGCAAGAAACGCGTGGGCGTGCTCGGCCTGGGGCGGATGGGCGCCGCCCTCGCCGGGGCGCTCTTGGGGGCGGGACACGACGTCTCGGTGTGGAACCGGTCGCCGCTCAAGGCGGGACCGCTGCTCGACCGCGGTGCCCGCCTCGCGGCCACCCCGGCGGAAGCGGCGTCGGCGGACGTCGTCCTCAGTTGTCTGTCCACATACGACACCCAGCAGCCGGTGCTCGAGGCGGCCGACCTCGCCGGCCGGACGCTGGTCAACCTCACGTCCGGGACGCCGGAGCAAGCGCGCGGCGCCGCGAAGTGGGCCGCGTCCGAAGGCATCGGCTACGTGGACGGCGTGATCATGGCCGTCCCGCAGGGCATCGGGACACCGGCGGCGCAGCTCCTCTACGGCGGCTCGGAACCGGCGTTCACGGCGCAGCGCGACGTGCTGGAAGTACTGGGGACACCGGTGTTCCTCGGCGAGGACGCCGGGCTGGCGGCGCTGTACGACCTGGCGCTGCTGGGCATGATGTGGTCGACGATGGCGGGTTACCTGCAAGCGCTGGCGCTGGTCGGGACGGAGGGCGTCACGCCGGCGCAGTTCGCGCCGATGGCCGCGGCGTGGCAGTCGGCGGTCGGCGGGTTCCTGCCGGGCATCGGCGAGCAGGTCGCGAGCGGTGACTACGCGACCGACGTGTCCGCGCTGGACATCAACGCGGCCGGACTCGCCCTGCTGGTCGAGACGAGCCGCGCGCAGGGCATCGACACGGCGGTGCCGGTGGTGTTGCAGGAGTTGTTCGACCGAGCGGTCGCGGCGGGCCACGGCGCGCACGCGATCGCCAGCGTCATCGAGGAGATCCGGTGAAGTATCTGGGGAAGAAGGCGGTCGTCACAGGCGGCACGCACGGAATGGGGCTGGCGGTGGTCCGCGCCCTCCTCGACGGCGGCGCGGAAGTCCTGCTGACCGGCCGAGACGTGACGCCGCTGGAGGGGAAGCTGCCGGGCAAGGCACACCTGCTGTCCTCGGATGCGGCGCGCCTGGCCGACGTCGCCGAGCTGGGTGCGGTGGCCGAGGACCGGCTCGGCGAGCTGGACCTGGTGTTCGTCAACGTGGGGTTCTCGACGCTGACGCCGTACGAGGACGCGACACCGGAGCTCTACGACCGGACGTTCGACGTGAACACCAAGGGCGCGTATTTCACGGCCCGCAGGCTGGCCCCGCTGGTCCGGCCCGGCGGGTCGTTCGTGTTCACGACGTCGGTCGCGGCCGAGGCGGGCATCGCGGGGATGGGGCTGTATTCGGCGGCGAAGGCGGCGGTGCGTTCCTTCGCCCGCACGTACGCGGCCGAGCTGGCCCCGCGGGGAATCCGGGTGAACGTGGTCAGCCCGGGCTACACGGACACGCCGACGATGGGCGTCACGGGAGTGCCGGACGCGGTCTTGGCGGAGTTCAAGGCGATCGGCGACGAGACAACGCCGCTGAAGCGCCACGCAACGGTCGAGGAGGTCGCGGCAGCGGTGCTGTTCCTGGCGTTCGAGGCGACGTTCACCACGGGCGCCGACCTCCCGGTGGACGGCGGGCTCGGGCAGCGGCTCACCTTGCCCGCGTGAGCGCCCGCTTCGGGCGGTGGGTCATCCTGCCCGCGTGAGCGTCCGGCCGGGCGGTGCGTCACCTTGCCCGCGTGAGGTGGGCGCTCAGGCCGGTGATCCCCGGGGCGCGGTCGGGGCGGAGGACCAGATCTTCGTCGTAGTCGCCGCCGTTCTGCGGGCGGAAGGGGATCGGGTCCGCGGTTTCCAGCGTCCGCAAGCGTTTGCGCAGCCGGTCCCGTGCCTCGGCGAACCCGTCGTCCGGCACACGGTCGGCGCCGTAGACCGGCACCGGGGGCAGCACCGACATCCCGGCGTAGAAGAGCGTCCCGTGCTGGAGGGGGAAGAGGACCTCGTCCAGGGCGCCGTTCACTCCGCGTGGCCCCATGGCCGGCTCGCGGGCACCCGCGGTGAGCACCACCATCGCGCGCTTGCCCGCGAGCCGGCCTTCGCCGTAGCGCAGGGTCCGGCCGTCTTCGGCGCGGATGCCGTAGCCGAAGCCCTTGACGAAAACGCGGTCGAACCAGCCCTTGAGGATGGCCGGCAGGCCGTACCACCACAGCGGGAACTGCACGATCACCGCGTCCGCCCACTCCAGCTTGTCCTGCTCGGCCACGATGTCCGCGCTCAGTTCGCCGTGCGCGTGGGCCCGGGCCGACGTCGCCCCGACGATCAGCCGGCCGTCCCCGGCTTCGGCGCCGAAGTCGGCCGCGTCGACCACCGGGTTCCACTTCATCGCGTACAGATCCGACTCCCGGACGTCGTGCCCGAGCTCCTGGAGCGTCCGGAGCCCGTCGTCGCGGAGGGCCCCGCTCAGCGAGCGCGGCTCGGGATGCGCGAATACCCACAACACGTTCATGTCCTCGATGATCACGCCGTCGCGCGGCTCGATCGAGTGGCCTGATAGCCAACATGTGCAAGAATCGAGCCATGGCCGCATTCGTGCACCCGAACCGCCACCACGTCGCCGTCCTGGTCCGCCACGGCATGCTCGTGATGGAACTCGGCATCGTCCACCGGCTGTTCGGCCAGGCCCGCTCGGCGACGGGGGAGCCGCTGTACGAGGTCGTGACCTGCACGCTCGAGCCCGGCCTCGTCCGCACCGACGCGGACGTCGCCATCCCGGTCGACCGCGGTCCCGAGGTGCTGGCCGAGGCCGACACGGTGATCGTCCCGGCGTCCCTGGCCGAGTACGAGCCGATGGCGCGCGTGCTGACCCCACCGCTCAAGGCCGCCCTCGATCGCATCCCGGCGGACTCGCGCATCGCGTCCATCTGCACCGGCGCGTTCGTGCTCGCCGCGGCCGGCCTGCTCGACGGCCGCCGGGCCACCACCCACTGGCGCTCCGCCGAGGAGCTGCAGGAGCGCTTCCCCGAGGTCGACGTCGACCCGTGCGTCCTCTACACCGACGACGGCGACGTCCTGACCTCGGCGGGCGTTGCCGCCGGCATCGACCTGGTGCTGCACATGATCCGCCGCGACCACGGCGCCGCGGTGGCCAACGACGTCGCCCGCGGCACGGTCGTCTCCCCGCACCGCGAAGGCGGCCAGGCCCAGTTCGTCCGGCGGCCGGTGCCGGAGCCCCGCACGTCGTCGACCAAGGCGGCGCGCGCCTGGGCGCTGGAGAACCTGCACCGGCCGCTGACCCTGCGCGAGCTCGCCGCCCGCGAGGCGATGAGCACGCGCACGTTCACCCGCCGCTTCCGCGAGGAGGTCGGCATCTCGGCCCTGCAGTGGCTGACCCAGCAACGCGTCGAGCGCGCCCGCCAGCTCCTCGAGGAGACGGACCTCCCGGTCGACCGCGTCGCCACCGAAGCGGGATTCGGCACGGCGGCCTCGCTGCGCCAGCACTTCCAGGCGGCGCTCGGGGTGTCGCCGAGCGCGTACCGCTCGACGTTCCGCGGCGAACTGGCTGTTCAAACCGCATGATTTTTCGCTAGCTTCACCGGCTATGGACGACTTCTACGTCAGCCACAGCCGCTTCACCGACCCGGGTCCGCACGCCGCCTGGCTCGACGCCACCCCCGGCGACCTCGCCGCCCTGCGCGAAGCGGCATGCGGGCTGGTGTTCCACTACTGGGGCTCGGGCCCCATCACCGAACACGGGTTCCCGGCCGCCCGCAACGACGAGATCACCTTGCGGTACGCCGCGGACATGTGGGGCCGCCTGCGCGAGCTCGACCCGGCCCCGCCGAGCGAGCCGCGGCCGCCGCTGCACCGGATCGTCGGCTGCTGCCGCGACTTCACGCTGCTGTTCGTCTCGATGGCGCGCCACCACGGCATCCCGGCCCGCGCCCGCGTCGGGTTCGCGAGCTACCTGATGCCCGGCTGGTACCTCGACCACGTCGTCGCCGAGGTCCGCACCGCCGACGGCTGGCGCCTGGTCGAAGCCCAGCTGCCGCTCGGCTTCCGCGACCCGGTGGACGACGTCGAGTTCGACCTCCTCGACGTCCCCCGCGACCGCTTCCGGACCGGCCCCGACGCGTGGACCGCGATCCGCGCGGGCGAGCTCGACCCGGCCCTGGTGGTCGTCAACCCGGACCTCGACGTGCCGTTCCTGCGCGGGATCCCGTACGCGTGGCAGAACCTCGTGCGCGACGTCGCGGCGCTCAACAAGCACGAGATGCTCCAGTGGGACATCTGGGGCGCGCTCGACGACACCGTGGAGCTTCCCCCGGCCACCCTCGCCCGCGCCGACGAGCTGGCCGAGCTGATGGCCACCGCCGACGTCCAGCAGGTGCGTGCCGCCTTCGCGGCCGACGACGTCCGGGTGCCGCCGGTGATCCACACGGTCACCCCGCCGGGACAGCTTCCGGCCGAGGTAGTGCTTCGCTGACCTCGGTTGCCGTTCGCACGAACCGCGCTATCCGCGGGTCACGCGCCCCGGCCGGCCAGGCGAGCGCCAGCGCGTACGGCGTGGCGTCGACGACCGGCCGGTAGACGACGTCGTCCCGCACGCTCAACTCGGCGACCGACGCCGGCAGCAGCGCCACCGCCAGCCCGAGCGCGACCGTCTCCAGCAGCTGGGCGCTGTCGTGCACGATCGGCCCGGTGTCACCGGTCCGCCGGTCACGTCCTGCCCGGACCAGTACGCCCGGTCCGCGGCCGAGGAGAGCGGCCAGCACGGTGTCGGCCGCCCGGCGAAGTCGGCGCAGGTCAGCACGGCCCGGCCGGCGAGCTCGTGGCCCGACGGCAGCGCGGCCACCCGCGGCTCGCTGAACAGCACCTCGACGTCCAGGCCGTGGTGGGTGCCGCTCTGGCAGCCGAGTACCGCCACGTCGGCCCGGCCGTCCCGGAGCATCTCCGCCTGCTCGCCGAACCCGCTGACCCGCACGTCGACCGGATCGGGGTGCGCGTCGGCGATCCGCCGCAGCAGATCGGTGGCGACGCCCGGCTTCGCGGTGACGACGAGCGCCGGCGTCTGCTGTGCCGCCCGCCGCGTCCGCCGGACCGCCGCGGTGACGGCGTCCAGCGCCTTCGCCGACTCGGCGAAGAGGACGGCCCCGGCCGGCGTCAGCGAGACGTGCCGGCTGGTGCGTTCGAAGAGTTGCACCCCGAGCCGCCGCTCGAGCAGCCGGATCGCGCGGGACAGCGGTGGCTGCGCCATCCCGAGCCGTTCGGCGGCGCGGGAGAAGTTCAGCTCTTCGGCGACTGCGCGGAAATACCGCAGCTCACGGACCTCGACATCGTCCATACCGGGAGAGTATCGCGGCAGAGTCCACAGGTCTTTCCCTTTCTGATTCGCGCATGGTGGGCTTGGTGTCGATAACTCCACAAAGGACGGACAGCGGATGACGCAATCGCAGCACAACAAGGAAGTGGTCCTCGCCTTCCTTCGGCTGGCCTTCACCGAGAAGCGCCCGGCCGACGCCTTCGCCGAATACGTCGGCGACGGGTACGTCCAGCACAACCCCCACGCCCCGGCGGGCGGGGAGGCCTCGGCCCGCTACCTCGCCGGGTTCGTGGCGCGGTTCCCGGACCTCAGCCTGGACGTGCACCGGGTGATCGCCGAGGACGACCTCGTCTGCACGCACAGCCTGCTGCGCCTGACGCCCGGCTCGCGTGGCAGCGCGATCGCGGACGTGATGCGGGTCCGGGACGGCCGGATCGTCGAGCACTGGGACGTGGTGCAGGAGGTCCCGGAGGCGACCGCGAGCGGCAACCCGATGATCTAACCGGGCTGTTCGGTTCCCGCCGGGGCGATGCCGTGGAGCGCGGCGCTCACCACCGCGTCCACCGGCGGCGGGTCGAGGGGCGCCGTGTGCGGGAAGACCGTCGTCAGCACCGAGGCGTGGCAGTAGCCGACCAGCATGGCCGCCGTCGCGTCCACTTCGGACTCCGCGCGCAGGCGGCCCAGCGCTCGCTCCGCCTCGAGGTAGGCCACCAGCCGATCACGCCAGTAGCCGGACCGCTCGCTGATCTCCGCGAACCGCTCCAGCACCCTCGGCTGCGCGACCAGGCCGCTGAACGCCGGCACGAGCACCTTGTGCAGCGCCAGGCCGAACTCCAGGTGCCGGCGGAGGTTCCCGGTGAGGGTGCCTTCGCCGGCCACCGGCAGCTCGCCCAGCTCCGCCTCCGTCGTGCGCACGTGCTCCAGCAAGGCCCGGGCCACCAGCTCCTCCTTGTCGGAGAAGTGGTTGTAGAGCACGCCGTCGGCGACGCCCGCCATGCGCGCGATCTCCCGCACGGTCATGCCGGTCGTGCCGTGCGTGGCGATCATCTTCCGCGCGGTCTCGAGCAGCAGGTCGTGCAGTGACTGCCCGTCCCGCTGGGCGGCGGCTTTCCTCGGTGACATCAGCGCCATCGTACGGGCGCCCCGCTACGGCCTCCTTCCCGCGACCAGCCACGCCGTGCCGCGCAACCGGACCGCGCCGGGCCCCGCGAACGGTTCGAGCGCCACGGCGAGAGCCTCGGTCGCCGCGGCCGCCCTCGCGCTGTCGACCAGGCCCAGGTGGTGGCGGACCGGCCCCCAGTCCGCGATGAACCGCGCCGCGTCGGGCACGTCCCGGCCCCAGACCTGGTCGGCCTCGACGCGGGTGCACACCACGTCTTCGAAGCCGGTTCCGGTCAGCACCGCCCGGGTGTGGTCCGGGTCCGCGAACGACGTCGGCCCGCTGCCGTCCGGCCCGGTCGGCTGCGGCAGGTACGCCGACAGCGCGCCGAACACCCGGCCGAGATCGGTGCCGGACAACGCCGTCATGCAGAGGAACGCGAGCCGCCCGCCGGGGGCCAGCGCGCGCCGGACGTTGCCGAACGCGGCCACCGGATCGGCGAAGAACATCACCCCGAACCGGCTGACCGCCAGGTCGAACCCGCCTTCGGCGAACGGGTGGACCTGGACGTCACCCTGCTCGAACGTCACGTTCGGCACCTCGGCCGCCCGCGCCCGCGCGGTCGCGAGCATCGGCCCGGACAGGTCGACGCCGATCGCGGACCGGGCCCGCGCCGCCGCGAGCCGTGTCAGCTGGCCGTTGCCGCAGCCGATGTCGAGCACGCGGTCTTCCGCGCGCACTCGATCGAGCAGATAGCCGTTGAAGCCGCTGTTCACGGCGTCGTAGCGATCGGCGTGCGCCGCCCAGTGCTCTCCCTCGTACCCGTTCCACGCCTCGGCCTGCGCGGTGTTGACGATCCCGGTCATCCTCATCCCCTCCGTTGTGAACATGCGTTCATGAACACGTGTTCATGCTGCCGCCACGGCCACCCGATGTCAAGGCATCGGCCACCCGTCCCCGGATGTCGGCCAGGTGGCAGATCTTCCGGCGAGCCGGCCGCGGAAGACTTCTCGTCATCAGGGCAAACCGCCTCTGATCAGCAAAAAGGAGTTCGAAATGGCCGACATCATCGCCAACATGTCCATGTCCCTCGACGGCTTCGTGGCCGACCCGGAAGACCGCATCGATCACCTGTTCGAGTGGTTCGGCAACGGTGACGTCGAGGTTCCCACCGCCGTCGACTGGGCCACCTTCAAGACCTCCGAAGCCAGCGCGAAGATGCTGCGCGCGGCGATGGAGAACGTCGGCGCGCTGATCACCGGCCGCCGCCTGTTCAACCTCACCCAGGGCTGGGGTGGCACGCACCCGATGGGCGTCCCGGTCTTCGTCGTCACCCACGAGGAGCCCGCGGACTGGCCGCATCCGGACGCGCCGTTCACCTTCGTCACCGACGGCCTCGAAAGCGCCGTCGAGCAGGCCAAGAAGACCGCCGGCGACAAGAACGTCGCGGTCGCCAGCACGACGATCGCCCAGCAGTGCCTCAACCTCGGCCTGCTCGACGGTGTCCAGGTCGACCTGATCCCGGTGCTCCTCGGCGACGGCGTCCGCTTCTTCGAGAACCTCGATGCCACCACGAAGCTGACCGACCCCGAGGTCACCGAGGGCACCGGCGTGACGCACCTGTCCTACCGGGTCAAGCGCTGAGGAGCGTGACGTGCAGCGCGGCGAGGCGGGCGGGGGCGGCGATCACCTCATACGCCGCCACCCGCTCGCCCTCGACGGTCACGGCTAGGGCGAGCAGCAGCCGTCCGCGCGGCGCGACGACGACGCCGACCGCGCCGTCGACCAGGGCCGCTTCGGCGAACCGGGCCCGCTTCCCGAACACCTGGGTCTCCTCGGCGACCGCGCGGGCCCCGCGCACCTCCAGCGGCGCGCCCACCGGCAGCGCGGCGGCGTCGGCGCGGCGGACGACGTCCGGGGCCAGCACGTCGAGCAGCGAGGCGAGGTCGCCGCCGCGGGCAGCGGCCAGGAAACTGTCGACCACCCGGCGATGCCGGGCCAGGTCGGCCGGGGGCAGCGGCGTGGTGCCCCGGATCCGCTGCCGCGCCCGGCTCGCCAGCTTCTTCGCCGCCACCGGCGTGCGGTCCAGCACCGGGGCGATCCGGTCGAACGGCACCGCGAACAGGTCGTGCAGCACGAAGGCGATCCGCTCGGCCGGCCCGAGCGCGTCCAGCACGACGAGCAGCGCGCGGCCCACCGAGTCGGCGAGCGCGGCTTCGCCCGCCGGATCGGCGTCGGCGACCGGCTCGGGGACGACGTCCAGCGGCTCCTCGCGGCGGGCTTTCCGCGACCGCAGCACGTCGAGGCAGACGCGGGAGACGACCGTGGTCAGCCAGGCCGCCAGGTTGTCCACCGAGTCCACCCGGTTCAGCCGCAACCAGGCTTCCTGCACGGCGTCGTCCGCTTCGGCCGCCGAGCCGAGCATCCGGTAGGCCAGCCCGCGCAACCGGCCGCGTTCGGCCTCGAATTCGGCCGCCAGGTCGTCCATCGGTCACCTTTCGCTCGCGTCCACCGTCGCCTCCTCGACGTATCCCCGCGACCGGAGGTGACCGGATGAGCTTGCTGACCCCTGCCGACCTGGGCGGATGGCGCCTGCCGAACCGGGTCGTCGTGGCCCCGACGACCCGGGCGCGCGTTCCCGGGGGAGTGCCCGGCGACCTCCAGGCCGCCTACTACGCGCAGCGCGCGGGCGCCGGGCTCATCGTGGCCGAAGGCACTTGGGTGAGCGAACGGGCTGTCGGCTTCTCGGACGTTCCCGGCGTGTACACCGAAGCCCAGGTCGACGGGTGGCGGCGGGTCACGGACGTCGTGCACGCGCTCGGCGGCCGGATCGTGCTGCAGCTGTGGCACACCGGGGCGGTCTCGCACCCGCACTTCCTCGGCGGGCGGCCGGGCGGGCCGTCCGCGGTGAACCCGGACGAGCCGGTGTACCTGCCGTCCGGGCGGTGCCCGACGGGCACACCGCGCGAGCTGGGCGTGGCCGAGATCCGGGCGACGGTCGCGGAGTACGGCACGGCGGCGGAGAACGCCCGCCGCGCCGGGTTCGACGGCGTCGAGATCGCCGCCAACGGCGTGTACCTGCTCGCGCAGTTCCTGCACCGGCGGCTGAACCACCGCGCCGATGCCTACGGCGGGTCCGCGGCCGGTCGTCGCCGGCTGCTCGCCGAGGTGGTCGGCGCGGCCGCCGCACACGGCCGGGTCGGCGTCCGGCTTTCGCCGTGGTGGACCGGCGGACTGTTCACTGTGGACGATGCGCTGCGGGCCGAGTACGACGAACTGGTCGCCGGGCTCGACGCGGACTACCTGCACCTGCGGGGTCCCGACGCCGGGCCGGACTTCACGGGCTTCGCTCGTTATCGGGACCTGTTCGATGGCCTCCTCATCGTCAACAACGGCTTCGACCGCGAGACCGGCGACGCGGTGATCGACGCCGGGATCGCGGATGCGGTGTCGTACGCGCGGCACTTCGTCGCGAATCCGGACCTGGTGACGCGGTTCGCGCTCGGGCACCCGCTCGAAGCCGCCGACCCGGCGACGTTCTACGGCGGCGGGGCGGCGGGTTACCTGGATCAGGCGGTGCTAATCCCGTGACCACACCGCCAGTTCGCTCCCGCCGGGCTCGCGGAAGTGGAAGCGCCGCCCGCCCGGGAAGGCGAACGGCTCCTTCGTGACCACGCCGCCCGCGGCCTCCACCGTTTCGCGGGCCGCGGCTAGGTCGTCGGTGCGGATCGTGATCAGAGGTGCGCGGGGTTGTTCGGCCGCGTCCGCTTGGAAACCCAGGGTGAGGCCCTCGGCCCGGACGTCGGTGTAGTCCGGGCCGTACGGGGTCGCCTTCCAGTCGAACGCGCGCTCGAAGAACCGCCCGGACGCCTCGGCGGACGTGGACGGGAACTCGGCGAAGTCGATTTCGAACATGACCCGACGCTAGCGGCGACCACCGACAAAACCGCGCGAGCGCGCCACCGCCAGCCCGCCGAGGACGAGCGCGACCGCGCCAATCACCAGGTCCACGTAGCCGCCGACGATCCCGTAGCCGGTGCCGGGCCCGCCCTTCGCGGCGGCCACGACCCACCCGCCGATCACGACGGAACCCACGCCGCCCGCCAGGGCCACGACGGCTCCCCGGCCGCGGCGCAGGGCCAGCACGCCCGCGACCACCCCCGCCACTCCGAACACCGCGGCGATCAAGGACCAGAGCCGTCCCGGGGTCAGGTCGTAGGAACCGGCGGCGGCGAGGACGTTCATGAGGTGCTCCCTAAGGTTGATGTTGTTCGGGGCGAGTGCCCTGGATGCCCAGGGCGTCGGGGTGTGGCTGATGAGGCTCTGCCCGTGTGGTGGCTCGGAA
>NZ_JBSGBK010000095.1:0-31583 GCF_053601215.1 Amycolatopsis sp. NPDC004772 | reverse complement strand
CGAGGATCACGTGGGTGTCGCCGGCGGCCCGGCGCTGGGTGAGGGCCTGTTGCAGGTCCGGGGCCTGGGCGGCGAGGGCGGTGATGGCTTCGTGCAGGTAGCGGTAGGCGGTGGCGGGGCTGTTGTGGTGGTCGGCGGCCAGCCGGTGGATCGGGGTGGCGTCGCGGAACCAGCGCAGCGTCAGGACCGCGTGCCGGTAGGGGGTCAGTGCCCGCCGGCCTCGGCGGGTGCCGCGGGCCCGGCGGGTGGACCGCAGGACACTCGCGACGTAGAGGGTCAGCTCGCGTGCCACGTCAAGCGTGGCACCACCAGCGGCCCCACGCCTCATCTCACGGCAACACGCACCCCACCCAGCCCTACTGAGAAAACCTCATTGGGGCGCTTGTGGCGAGGGTCAGCGTTGCTGGACCCGCACCGCCCGCAACGTCGGCGGGGTGGCCCGCTCGGCGGTGGCTTCCGGCGCCGTGCGGGCGCCCGGGAGGTCCGGGGCCTGGCCGGTGCGGGAGGCGAGCTGATCCTCGACGGCGTCGAGGAACTCGTCGACTTCGCGCTCGTCGTAGCCGCGCTTGCCGATCAGCGGCTTCGCGAACATCACGTGGTGCACTTCGGCGGCGGTCAGGTCGTCCTCGTCGGCGAGGGTATTGGCGATCCGCCGGACGAACGCATCGACCTCGTGCTTCGCGTAACCACGACGGCCGATCGGGGCGTTACCGAAGGTGACCTCGGCGAGGTCTTCGGCGCTGAACGACATGGAACTCTCCGATTCCGGGGTCGGCGGGTGCGAAACTCCCGTACACCGTCCTAACCGGTGGACAAGCTCCCCGGAAGGGGCGGACCCGAACCTCACCCCCACGGGCAGCCGCGCGCCCGCCTTCGGGTGAGTTCGCGCTACCCAACGCTGTGTGGCGCCCCTCACACGAGGGTCAGCTGCGGCCGAACCACTTCCGCGTGCCTTGCGGGCGCTCCGGCTCCTCGACCACCGCCGGCTTCGGGTTGCGCAGCTCGACCAGCGCCGCCTCGGCCTCGTCCAAGAACAGGTCGACCTGGGCCTGGTCGTAGCTGCGCATGCCGACCGGCATGATCGTGAACTCGACGTAGTGGATGTCGTCCGGTGTGAGGATGTTGCGCCCGGCCAGGGCCTCGGCGATGAGGTCGAGGAACGCGTCCACCTCGTCCTCGTTGTAGCCGCGCCGGCCGAAGCGGGGTTTGCCGAAAGCGATCGCCCGGACTTCGTCGGGGGTCATGGCTTCACCTTGCCACCCATGTCAGCCCGCGTGGAAGGTGTTCTGCGCGGCCGCGAGACCGGTGCTGATCAGCGCCTCGGTCGCGTCCGCGCACCGGTCCACCTCCAGCGGGAGTTCCTTGCGCTCGACCGTCGAAAAGTCCTTCAGTACGAAGTCCGCCGGGTCCTGGCGGCCGGGCGGGCGGCCGATGCCGAACCGCACCCGGTAGTAGTCGCGGGTGCCCAGTGACTTCGTGATCGAGCGGAGTCCGTTGTGGCCGTTGTCGCCGCCACCCAGCTTCAGCTTCAACGCGCCGAAGTCGACGTCGAGCTCGTCGTGCACCACGACGACGCCGGACGGCTCGACCTTGTAGAACCGCGCCGCGCCGACCACCGGCCCGCCGGAGAGGTTCATGTACGAGCGCGGCTTCACCAGCACCACGCGGCGCCCGGCCAGGCGGCCTTCCAGCACCTCGCCGCCGGTCTTGTGCGCCTTGAACTTGCCGCCGACGCGGGCGGCGAGCTCGTCCAGCACCATGAACCCGACGTTGTGCCGGTTCCCGGCGTACTGGGGTCCGGGATTGCCGAGGCCGGCGAGCAGGATCAGCTCGCCGGCCCCGGGCATGTCTTCGGTCATACGGTGATGCTATTCGGCGGCTTCGGCCGACTCTTCGCCAGCTTCGGCCTCGTCGTCGGCCTCTTCACGCTGCGGCTCGTTGACGGCCACGACCAGCGACTCCGGGTCGGTGACCAGGGTCGCGCCCTGGGGCAGCTGGATCTGGCCGGCCAGGATCTGGGTGCCGACCTCGAGGCCCTCGATCGAGACCTCGACCTGCTCCGGGATGTGCAGCGCCTCGACCTCGACCTGCAGGGTGTCGACGTCCTGGTTGACCAGGCCGCCCGGGCCGGGGGTGCCGGTCACGACGACGGGGACGTCGACGGTGACCTTCTCGCCGCGCTTGACGACCAGCAGGTCGACGTGCTCGATGTAGTTCTTCAGCGGGTGCACCACGATGGTCTTGGTCAGGGCCAGCTCGCTGGAGCCCTCCAGGTCCAGGGTGATGACGGCGTTCGAGCCGTTCTCACGCACGACGCGGGCGAACTCGATCGCCGGCAGCGCGAAGTGCCGCGGGTCCGACCCGTGGCCGTAGAGGACGGCGGGGATCTTGCCGGCGCGACGCGTGCGGCGCGCGGCGCCCTTGCCGAACTCGGTGCGCGGCTCCACGGACAGACGTACCTCGGACACGGTGTTGCACTCCTTCAAATCAAAGACAGCATGCTGCGGCGGGGGAAGCCGATGTGTGTTCTGTTCAAGGAAGTTTCGGCGGCGAGTTTCCGGGCGTGCACGACGACGGGGGCTACTCGAGCCGCCGCGTCGATCACGCCGGGCACCCCAGAAGGGCCCCGCCTCGCCGAGACAACCTCAAGAGTGTAAACCAACCTCATCACGGTGGGTTGCGGCGGGTGCCCGGCCCAGGCTAGAACCCTCCTGGAACCCCCGGTACGTGACGACACAAATCCGGTGGCGGGACGACGCCGGCCGAGGTGTGCTCGGGTAGCGGGAGAGCAGGGGGCGGGAAATGCGCGCTCGGTGGAGCGAGGTGGCGGCGGTGCTGCTGCTGGGTGGGCTGCTGGCGGGCTGCCAGGTGGCCGTGGCCGGCACCGCCGGTGTC
Organism: Amycolatopsis sp. NPDC004772; assembly: GCF_053601215.1. Classification (NCBI taxonomy): domain Bacteria; kingdom Bacillati; phylum Actinomycetota; class Actinomycetes; order Pseudonocardiales; family Pseudonocardiaceae; genus Amycolatopsis; species Amycolatopsis sp. NPDC004772. Next base: position 28,688 of record NZ_JBSGBK010000095.1, on the reverse strand, counting down.
TCCGCGGCCGACCAGGCGACGGCCGACCGGCGCGCGGAGCAGCGCACGGCGGTCGACGCGGCCCTGACCGCGCTGGGCCAGGCGCCCGCGATCGCGCTGAAGGCCACGGTGAAGGGTGCCGAGCAGCAGTTCCGGATCACCCGCGGCGGCTACGCCGTCGGCGCGCTGCCGCTGGAAGGCCGGTTCGTCCAGGTGACGGCCGCCGCGAGCCAGTTCTACCTGCAGGCCGACGCCGACTACTGGAAGGCGCACGCGATCGACGAGGGCACGCAGTTCGGCACGAACTGGGTGCGTTCGCTCGGCTCCGAGCTGCCCTTCGACCCGGCGGCCCGGTTCGCGCCGCCGGCGCTGGCCGAAGGGCTGCGCAAGGCGCTGGCCGGGCTCGACCGGATGGGCGAGCCGGTCAAGGCCAAGCTGCCCGACGGCACCGAGGTCTACCAGCTCGGCGCCGCGCCGAGCGTCCTGCGCGTCACGACGGCCAAGCCGAACCGGGTCGTCAGCTTCGCCCCGACGCTGCTCGACCCGCAGAACGGCCCGAAGTACGGCGCCGAGTTCGGCGTCACCACGCTCACCGGGGACGCGGTCAAGGCGTTCCACACCGACCTCGACGCCGCCGTCGGCGGGCTGGGTCAGCCGTTCGAAGGGCTGGTGCAGGCCAGCGCCGTCGTCACCAACGACAAGCTCGACTGCAAGGACTTCGTCGGCTCCTGCACGACGACGGTCGACGTCTCCAACAGCGTCGTCGGCACGCCGGCGTCGGGTGAGAAGAGCGTCGTGCACATCACCCTGTCGGTCGAAGTCAGCGCCGAGTCGCTCGGGGCGCAGACGTGCACGGCGGCCGGGGACGCGGAGCCGTACAAGACGATCCAGCTGTCGTGCGCGGTGAAGTTCAAGCTGCCCAACCGCACGGCCAGCTACCAGGTGCTGTCGAAGCCGAACGCGACCGCGGAGGTCCGCGCGGGCCTCGACGTCAACGCCGTGAAACAGCGGGTGGCCACGGAGTTCGCGGGCCTCGGCGGCTGACCTGGACACCTACCCCCAGGTGTGTTGCTTCCGTTGAAGTAGGTGATCTTCCGTTCCTAGCATCGGCTGCGAACAGCCGAGAGGAAACGGAGAAACAGCCATGGCCAAGCTGGTCATTTTCGGGGCGACGGGATACGCCGGGGGCAGGATCGGCGCCGAGGCGCTGCGTCGCGGCCACGAGGTGGCCGGCGTCGCGCGGCACGCCGGCTCGGTGCCCGAGGGCGTCGACGAACACCAGGGTTCGCTGCACGACGAGGAGTTCGTGGCGAGCTTGGCGAAGGACGCGGACGTGTTCGTGGTCGCCACCCCGGCCCGCGAGCTCGACGGCAAGAAGCTGATCGAGGCGGTCCCGGCGCTGGCCCGGATCGCGAGCGAGAACGACGTCCGGCTGTCGTTCGTCGGCGGCGCGGCCAGCCTGCACGTGGCCGAGGGCGGCCCGCGGCTGTTCGACACCCCGGAGTTCCCGGCCGAGTACAAGGACGAGGCCGGCAGCCACGCCGAGGTCCTCGGCCTGCTGCGCGAGCAGCCGGAGAGCCTCGACTGGTTCTACGTCAGCCCCGCCGCCGAGTTCGGCGCGTGGACGCCGGGCGAGCGCCGCGGCGAGTACCGGATCGGCGGCGACGTCCTGGTGACCGACGAGAACGGCCGGTCCCACATCGGCGGCGACGACTTCGCGATCGCCTACGTCGACGAGATCGAGCAGCCGAAACACCGCCGCGCACGCTTCACCGTCGCCTACTGAAGTCTGCCGCGGCTCTCGTGAGTGGTAAGGCGGGTTCTAACCCGCCTTACCACTCACGACAGGGTCAGGCGTTGCCGTCGAACAGCGACGTCACCGAGCCGTCTTCGAAGACCTGCTGGATCGCCTCGGCCAGCATCGGGGCGATCGACAGCACGGTCAGCCCGGGGAACCGCTTCTCCTCGGGGATCGGCAGCGAGTTCGTCACGATGACCTCGCGCGCCTTGCACGACGACAGCCGCTGGGTGGCCGGGTCGGAGAGGATGCCGTGGGTCGTCGCGATGACGACGTCCGCCGCGCCCTCTTCGATCAGGGCCTCGGTCGCCTTCACGATCGTGCCGCCCGTGTCGATCATGTCGTCGATCAGCACGCAGAGCTTGCCCTCGACCTTGCCGACCACGCGGTTGGCCACGGCCTGGTTGGGCTTGTCCGGGTCGCGCGTCTTGTGGATGAACGCGATCGGGCGGTCACCCAGCTGCTGCGCCCACTTCTCGGCCAGCCGGACACGGCCCGAGTCCGGGGAGACGACCGTGATGTCCGCGTCGCCGTAGGTGGCCTTGATGTGGTCGGCCAGCACGGTCTGCGCCATCAGGTGGTCGACCGGGCCGTCGAAGAAGCCCTGGATCTGCGCGGTGTGCAGGTCGACCGTCATGATCCGGTCGGCGCCCGCGGTCTTGAACAGGTCCGCGATCAGCCGCGCCGAGATCGGCTCGCGGCCCTTGTGCTTCTTGTCCTGGCGCGCGTACGGGTAGAACGGCATCACCACGGTGATCCGCTTCGCGCTCGCCCGCTTGAGCGCGTCCACCATGATCAGCTGCTCCATCACGAACTCGTTGATGGGCGTGGTGTGCGCCTGGATGACGAAGGCGTCGGTCCCGCGGACGGACTCCTCGAACCGGACGAACAGCTCCCCGTTGGCGAACGTGTGCGCCGTCTGCGGGGTGATCGTGACGTTGAGGTGCTGGGCCACCTCTTCGGCGAGCTCCTGGTGCGCGCGTCCGGAGAAGAGCATCAGGTTCTTCTTCGGCGTCCCTTGCTTCGGACTCATGCTGGCGACTCCCCGTCGGTTCCTGCTGCTGAATCGGCGTCGAGGGCGACCTGGGCCGCCTCCGCCGCGGGCGTACCCGGCCGGCGCCGGATCGCCCAGCCTTCGATGTTGCGCTGCGGCGGCGCCGACACCGCGAGTGTGCCCGGCGGGACGTCTTCGCGGATCACGGCACCCGCACCACTGTAAGCGCCGTCACCGATGTGCACCGGGGCGACGAAGGTGTTGTCCGCGCCCAACCGGACATACGACCCGATAACGGTCCGGTGCTTGTTCACGCCGTCGTAGTTCACGAACACGCTGGAGCAGCCGATGTTGCTGTGCTCACCGATCGTGGCGTCACCCACGTAGGTCAGGTGGGGCACCTTCGTCCCGGCGCCGATGTCGGCCGCCTTCGTCTCGACGAACGCGCCCAGCTTCGCCTTGACGCCCAGCTTCGTGCCCGGGCGCAGGTAGGTGAACGGGCCGACGTTGACGCCGTCGCCGAGTTCGGAGTCCGAGCCGTGGACCCGCACGACGCTCGCGCCGGCCCCGATCCGCACGTCGGTCAGTGTGCTGTCCGGGCCGATCGTGCTGCCCTCGCCGACCGAGGTCGTGCCCTTGAGCTGTACGCCGGGCTCGATGACGACGTCACGGGCCAGGGTCACGCCGGCGTCGATCCAGGTCGTGGCCGGGTCGGTGATGGTGACGCCCTCGCGCTGCCAGCGCTGCACGATCCGGCGGTTGAGCTCGGCGCCGAGCACCGACAGCTGCACCCGGTCGTTGACGCCTTCGGTCAGCCACGGGTCGTCGACGACCAGCGCGCCGACGTGCAGGCCGTCGCCGTTCGCGATGCCGAGGACGTCGGTGAGGTAGAGCTCGCCCTGGGCGTTGTCGGTCGAGAGGCGCGAGAGGCCGTCGCGCAGCACGGCGGCGTCGAAGGCGTAGACGCCCGAGTTGATCTCGGTGATCTCGGCCTGCTCCGGGGTGGCGTCCTTGTGCTCGACGATCCCGGTGACCTTGCCCGCGCTGTCGCGCACGATCCGGCCGTAGCCGGTCGCGTCGGTGACCACGGAGGTGAGCACGGTGACGGCGTTCTTCGCCTCGGTGTGCTCGTCGAGCAGGGCGCCGAGGGTGGCGGTGTCGAGCAGCGGGACGTCGCCGTAGCTGACGATCACCGTGCCGGTGACGTCGGCGGGGAGGGTGGCGAGCGCGCAGGACACGGCGTGGCCGGTGCCCTTCTGCTCGGCCTGCACCGCGGTGCCGACCGGGCGGCCGAGGGCTTCGCCGACCGCGCTCAGCCGTTCGCGGACCGCTTCGCGGCCGTGCCCGATGACCACCACGAGGTGTTCGGGGTTCAGGCCGGCGGCGGCCCGGACGGCGTGCTCGACGAGGGGCCGCCCGGCGATCGGGTGCAGCACCTTCGGCGTCGAGGAACGCATGCGGGTGCCCTCACCCGCGGCGAGGATCAACGTGCTCAGCGGGCCGGTCAACGGCGCTCCCAACGGTTACCAAAAGTCGGCTTCTGTCGGGCACCGATCCTAACTGTGGTCGTCGGCGTCCCACGCGGGGTCGGTGGGAGGGGCCTCGCTGGCCCATGCTGCGGCGGGATCGGCAGCCATCGAATTCGCCGACGCCACCTGGTTGCCGCCGCCGCGTTTGGCCTGGTACATCGCCGCATCCGCGCGCGCCAGGACCTGCTCGCCGCGTTCCTGCGGCCGCAGCGAGACGAGCCCGATCGACAGCGTCACGCCGTGCGAAAGGTGGTGCGGCAGGTTCGAGACGGACTTCACGGCCCGCCCGAGCGCCATCTTCGCCGCGGACGCCGGCGTGCCCGGGAGCAGGACGATGAACTCGTCGCCGCCGTAGCGGGCCACCAGGTCGTCTCCGCGCAGCGCGTCACGAAGCGTGCTCGCCACGACACGCAGCACGTTGTCGCCTTCCGCGTGCGACTGCTTGTCGTTGACGCCCTTGAAGCCGTCCAGGTCGACCAGCGCCACCGCCAGCGGCTGCGCGTCCGCCGACGACGCGAGCTGGCGCAGCTTCTCGTCCAGCGCGCGGCGGTTGGGGAGGCCGGTGAGCGGGTCCTGCAGCGCCTGCTGGGTGATCGCGCCGTGCTCGGCGGACAGGCGTTCGTGCTCGCGGCGGGCGTTCAGCGTGGCGATCTGCGACTCGCGCAGGCTCCACATCTCCGACTCCAGGCGCCGCGCGTAGTCGATCAGCGACTCGCCGGCGCCGGAGCCCGGGCTCGTGTCCAGCCGGGCCAGCTCGCGGGCGATGTTCAGCCGCATCGACGGCTGGGAGGTGTCGTCCGAGATCGACTGGCGGGTCTCGCGCAGGACCGAAAGGGCCTCTTCACGGCGACCCTCCTTGTCCAGGCAGCGGGCCAGCGCGATCGCGACGATCTCGCGGTCGTGCCCGAACGCGCGCTCGGTGTAGAGGTTCTGCAGCCGCTCGACGTGCTCGCCGCCCGGCTGGTTCAGCGCCGGCGCCGCGGCCAGGACGCCGACCTGGTCGATCGCGTCGACGTTCGCCTTGCGCGGGAACAGCGACTCGGCGAACGGCCCTTCGGCGGCCGCCCCCATCGACGCCGCCGTGCGGAACTTCTCGGCGCTCTCGTCGTATTCGTCGATGCGCTCCAGCCGCAGGCCCCAGCCGAGCAGCATCTTGATCCGGTTGATCAGCTGCAGGGCGATGTCGTGCGGGCTCGCGCTCTCGCGGATCGCCGCCGCGGCCCGGCCGATCACCTCTTCGGCCGCTTCGTAGACGCCGAGCTGGTTGAGCACCAGCCAGCAGTCGATCAGCGTCGAGGAGAGCAGCCGGTTCCAGTTGCGCAGCCCGACCTGGCGGTCCGGGATGGTCGAGTCGTCGAGGATGGCCAGCGCCCGGGCGATCTCGGTGAGCGCGGCGTCCTCCTGCGCGGCGATCACGAGCCGGCGCCCGCGCAGGGCGTGCGCGTCGGCCCGGAGCAGGGCGATGCCGTGCCGCCGGGTGTGCGCGAGCATCTCGTCGAGCCGGGGCTCGGCCTCCGCGGCCAGGCCCTTCGTGGCCAGCCGGGCGAGGGCGGACGAGCGCAGCAGCTGGGCCACGAGCAGGGGCTCGCCGCGCCGCTGGGTCTCGTCGAGCAGCTCGTCCATCATCGCGACGATCTCGAGCTGCTGGGTGTACTCGTGCCGCTGGACCGCGGCGTTCAGCTCCCGCGCGCGCCCGACGATCCAGGCGTCGGACATCTCGGCCAGCGCGGGCCGCCTGGCCGTCACCGGGTCGGTCGCCTCGTCGGTCAGCGCCAACCTCCCGGTGTCGTGGGTTTCCGGTTCCTCTGCTGCTCCGCCGCCAGGATTCGAACCTGAACTGTCAGAACCAAAATCTGAAGTGCTGCCGATTACACTACGGCGGATCGATCCTGGTCAGGATAGCGACGATCGGGTGTCGTCCGCGCGGGGGATGCGTTAGGCGCCCGGAAGCCGGGTACCCGATCCCCGGGACAGGTGTGTGGCTTCAGGCACTCCCCAGCCGCCCGAACCTCCTGTACCGTAACTTACGGCATCGTAGGTTAGGTCACCCTTGGTAAAGGGCGCCGTGCGTAGGAAGAAGTGAAGCGTATGACGGCCACGCTCGACCGTTCCCAGCCCACCGGGGAGCCTCCGGCCCCCAAGGGGCCCAAACCCGTCATCGACGGCAAGCGCGGCATCGGCGTGCAGCTGTCGGTCTACTTCGGTGTGATCGCCCCGCTCGTGGCCCTCCTGGTCGCGGTGCCGTTCGCGTGGGGCTGGGGACTGAGCTGGGTCGATGTCGGCATCTTCGTGGTGTTCTACGCGATCAGCGGGCTCGGCATCACGGTGTCGTACCACCGCTACTTCACGCACGGCTCGTTCAAGGCCAAGCAGTGGCTGCGCGTGTTCATGGCCATCGCGGGCAGCATCGCCCTGCAGGGCCCGGTGATCACCTGGGTCGCCGACCACCGCCGCCACCACGCGTTCTCCGACCGCGACGGCGACCCGCACTCGCCGTGGGCGTTCGGCACCTCGCCGTGGGCCATCGCCAAGGGTTTCTGGCACGCGCACATGGGCTGGCTCTTCGAGCGTGACCAGACCAACGCCGAGCGCTTCGCGCCGGACCTGGTGAAGGACCCGGCGATCAAGAAGGTCGACGACCTGTTCTGGCTGTGGGCCCTGGTCAGCCTGACCCTGCCGGCGCTGCTCGGCGGGCTGATCTCGTGGTCGCTGTGGGGCGCGGTGACGGCGTTCTTCTGGGCCGGGCTGGTCCGCATCTGCGTGCTGCACCACGTGACCTGGTCGGTCAACTCGATCTGCCACATGATCGGCGAGCGCCCGTTCGCCGCCCGCGACAAGTCGGCGAACTTCTGGCCCCTGGCGATCTTCAGCTTCGGCGAGTCGTGGCACAACCTGCACCACGCCGACCCGACGTCCGCCCGCCACGGCGTCAAGCGCGGCCAGATCGACATCTCCGCGCGGCTGATCTGGATCTTCGAGAAGTTCGGCTGGGTGCACGACGTCCGCTGGCCGACGCCGCAGCGGCTGGCCCGTATCGCCACCGAAAAAGCCTAGTCAACTAGGCTGCCCCGATGGCGGGGAGACGACGTTCGAAGCGTGAGCAGCAGGTCACCGGGGCCCGTCCGGCCGCCCCGGTGACCCGGGTCCGGATGACCGGCACCGAGCGGCGTCAGCAGCTGCTGAACGTCGCCCGGGCGCTGTTCGCCGAGAAGGGCTTCGACGGCACGTCGATCGAGGAGATCGCGCACCGCGCCAACGTTTCGAAGCCGGTGGTGTACGAGCACTTCGGTGGCAAAGAGGGCATCTACGCGGTGGTCGTCGACCGCGAAACGCAGCTGCTGCTCGACCGGATGGTTTCGACCCTCCACGGCGGTCACCCGCGCGCGATGCTGGAGCAGGCGGCGACGGCGCTGCTGTCCTACGTCGAGGATTCCCACGACGGGTTCCGCATCCTGGTCCGCGACTCCCCGGTCGCGAGCTCCACGGGGACGTTTTCCACGGTGCTGAACGACATCGCGAGCCAGGTCGAGCACATCCTGGCCCAGCAGTTCGCGGCCCGCGGCTACGACGAGAAGCTGGCCGCGCTGTACGCGCAGGCGCTGGTGGGCATGGTGGCGCTGACCGGCCAGTGGTGGCTGGACGCGCGCAAGCCCAAGCGCGACGAAGTGGCGGCGCACCTGGTCAACCTGGCGTGGAACGGGTTGTCGCACCTGGAGCACAAGCCGAAGCTGCGGCTGGGCTAGTGCGGTGGCTTTCGAAGACCTGAAGCTCATGCAGCGCCTGGCGCAGCGGCTCACTGCGACTCACCCGGAGCTGGTGAACAGCGACGCGTCGTACGGCGAACTGGCCTGGAACTGGGGCCGCACCCGCGGCGAGGGCGAGCACCGGCTGTGAGGTCGAGGAGCCGTCGCTGCCGGCCGGGTTTTCCTTCCGCACAGTGGCGGAGGTCCCGCCGGAAGCCGTGGTCCAGGCGCATGTGGACGCCTGGGCCCCGACGTCGTACACGGAGGCGTCGTACCTCGGCGTCCGGCAGGCGCCGGGCTACCGCGACGACCTGCACGTCCTGGTGGAGGCCACGGACGGCCCGATGGCGTGCTCGGCGATCATTGGGCTCGACGAAGAGAACGAGACGGTCGAGTTCGAGCCGGTCGGAACGCACCCGCGCTACCGGCGCCAGGGGCTCGCGAGGGCGATGTTGCTGCACGGAATGCGCTTGGCGGCCGCGGCGGGCGCCCGGCACGCGACGGTCGCCTGCATGGGAGAGCCGGCCCCGGCGCGGGAGTTGTACCACGGCGTGGGGTTCCGGGCGTTTTCACGGGACGCGCCGCTGATCAAGCGCGGTTGAGCGTCACCGCAACTGCCCCGCGGCGTGCAGGTGGTCGAAGATCAGCTGCGCCACCAGCGAAACCCGCGGCCGGTTCGCATAGCCCAGCCAGGCGATCTCCTCGATCTCCGCGCACGCCCGCGGCGTTCCCTCGTACTCCGCCGAGTACGCCGTCGTGCGTACGACCGTTCCCTCCGCGTGGCCGTGGGCCTGGCCTTCGAACGTGCCCGCCGGCGTGATCGAAGCCGCGTCGATCGCCACGCCGAGTTCCTCGCGGATCTCGCGGACCAGCGTCTCGGCGTCGGTCTCGCCCGGCTCGCGTTTGCCGCCCGGGAGGTAGAACTTGTCCTTCCCCCGCGAACGCGCCGCCAGGATGCGGCCGTCCACCACGTGGATCCAGGCGATCTTGTCGATCACGCCAGTGCCGCCAGCGCCTCTTCGGTCGTCACGACCGTGCCCAGGCGCGGGAAGATCTTCGTGACGGCGTTTTCGTGCGAGATGTCGGACAGCGCCGTCATCGCGTCGGACACCGCGATCGTGTCGTAGCCGTGGTCCGAAGCCGCGCGCAGGGTCGACTCCACGCCGAACTCCGTGGCGATGCCGCCGAAGTACACCGTGCGGACGCCCGCGCCGCGCAGGAACTCGTCGAGGTCCGTGCCCGCGAAGCCGCCGATCGTGTACTTCGTGACGATCTTGTCGTCCCCGGCGTCGAAGGCCAGTTCGTTGCCCGGCGGGTTGTCCGGGCGCGACACCTTCACGACCACCACCGGCGCTCCGGCCTTGCGGAACGCGTCCCGCAAGCGCAGGGCGTTCGCGAGGACTTCTTCGCCGCGGTACGGCGTGGTGGGCAGCGCCACGATCCGCTCCTGCAGATCGATCAGCACGAGCGCGGAGGTGGCCGGGTCGATCTTGCTCATGCCCCGATCCTAGGCACTAGGGTCGGGCTCATGGCGAACAACAGGGAAATCGTGGTGACGGGCGGCGGCACGGGCATCGGGTACGCCGTGGCGGCGGCCTTCGCCCAAGCCGGCGAGCGCGTCACGATCACCGGGCGCCGCGAGCAGGTGCTCACCGAAGCCGCGACGCTCGCCGGCGCGCGGCCCGTCGTGTTCGACGCCGCCGACCCCGCGGCCGTCGAGGCCGCACTGGAGGAGTTGCCGGACCGCGTCGACGTCCTCGTCAACAACGCGGGCGGCAACACGGATTTCCTCGACGGCGACGGCGAACCCGGGCTGGCCGGCTTCGCGGCCGCGTTCGAGCGCAACCTGCGGTCCAATGTGGTCAGTGCGGCCCTGGTGACGCACGCGCTGCGCGACCGCCTCGCCGAGGGCGCGCGGATCATCACGATCGGATCGATCGCCGCGCACACCGGCGCCGGATCGTACGGCGCCGCGAAGGCCGCGGTCGAGGCGTGGAACGTGAGCGTGGCCCGCGAGTTCGGGCCACGCGGGATCACCGCGAACGTCGTCGCGCCGGGCCTGATCGGCGAAACCGAGTTCTTCCACGGCCGGCTGAGCGACCAGCGCCGCGAATGGCTGATCGGCAACACGATGAACAAACGCCCGGGCACCCCGGACGACGTGGTGGCCGTGGTGACGTTCCTGGCGAGCCCCGCCGCCGGGCACGTCACCGGCCAGGTGCTGCACGTCAACGGCGGTGCTCACCCGGGCGGATAAACCGGCCGATCGGCCGATGCGCGCGCCGGTTGTCCGCCGGAGGGCCGGAACAGCCCGGCTTTTCGGGCGATACCCGCGGTCCAGCTCCGCAATAGCTTCGGATTCCTCACCGATCCGGCGGAGGTGGTCTGGTGCTCGAGCGGCTGAACAACCTGAAGGTGCTCGTGGGCATCGCCGTGGTCATCGTGGTCGGCGGCCTGCTCGTCGCGGTCGCCGTCAACAGTGACTCCGGCAGCGACAGCTGGCGCGCTCTATGCAGCTCCACCCCGGCCGCGCCGGCGGAGAAGCAGGCGAGCCTGGTCGCCGAGGCCCGGAAAGCGCTGCTGAACACCGGGAACGATCCGCGGCTCGGGATCGAGATCGTCGACCTCGGGGCCTGTGCGGTCGAAACCCGGTGGAAGGCCGACCAGCCGCAGCCCGCCGCGTCCGTGGTGAAACTGCTCATCGCCCTCGACCTGCTCGACCGGTCCGGGGTGCCCTCGGGCGGCGAAGCGACGGCCGTCCACAGCATGCTCGCCGCCAGTGATGATCGCGTCGCCAGCCGGCTGTGGCAGCAGAACGGCGGGCCGGACATCGTGCGGCGGCAGGCCGGGAAGCTCGGGCTCGCGCACACCGCACCCCCGGCCGACGCCGGCCAGTGGGGCGCCACCCGGATGTCACCCACCGACGTCGTCACCGTCTACCGGCACATCACCGCTGCGCTGCCCGAAGAACAACGCGGGTTCCTCACGGGGGCGATGGAGAACGCCCCGCGCACCGCGGTCGACGGGTTCGACCAGCACTTCGGGATCCCGCGCGCCTTCTCCGGTGCGGCGTGGGCGGTCAAGCAGGGCTGGGGCAGCTCCGAGTCCCGGCGGGTGCTCAACACCACGGGCCTGGTCCGGACCGCGTCCGGTACCTACGCCGTCGCGGTGATGGCGTCCTGGAGCGACACCATCGACTGGCCGGCCGCGACCACGGCGGTGACCACCGCCGTCGGCTCGCTGAAGGGCTCGCTCAAGGCCGGGAAGGCCTGAAGCGAGCTGGAGGCCGGCCCCCGGATCGCCAGGTCGGCGACGGCGCCCGGGGACCGGCGCGGTGCTGCCGCGGGAACGCTCTCTTCGGACCGCGTCCAACACGCGTCGGGGGCGGGCGAAAACTTCTGGTGCACATCATGTTCCGCCGATCGCCGCCCGGGCGTAAGTGTCCACGGCCCGCATCGGACGTGGCTTTTTCATGGTCGGCTCAGGCGGGCGTGACCTTCAGCAGCTTGTCGTCCGTACCGTCCGAGGTGGTCACGTACAGGGCGCCGTCCGGGCCGCTGCGGACCGCGCGGAGGCGGCCGAACGTGTCGTCGAACTCCGGGGGCAGCGTGACGTCGAGGACCTTGCCCGCCGGGTCCAGGTGGTACAGCAGCAGTTTCTGGCCCTTGAGCGCCACCACGACCAGCGCGCCGTCGTTCGTCCCCCACTGGGCACCGGTCAGGAAGGCGTCGCCGCTGATCGCCTCGGTGGTCTTCCCGGACGTCCACAGTGGACTCACTGCGTCCGGGAAGCGCTTGAGGTCGGTCATCGGCACGCTCTCGTCGTAGCTCGTTTCCGTGCCGCCCTTGGACGGGTCCCAGCCGTAGTTGGCGCCCGGCTTCAGCAGGTTGACCTCGTCGTCGAACGACGGCCCGTGCTCGGCGGTGATCACCTGGCCGCTGCCCGGCCGGATCGCCACGCCCTGGACGTTGCGGTGGCCGTAGGTGTAGATCAGCCGTTCGCGCGGGTCACTCGAAGTGATGAACGGGTTGTCCGGCAACGGTTCCCCGGTTTTCGCGTCCAGCCGCAGCACCTTGCCGCCGAGGGAGTGGCGGTCCTGCGCGATCGACGCGCGGGCGGTGTCGCCGGTGCCGACGAGGAGCGCGCCATCCGGGGCGAACGTCGGACGGCAGCCGGAGTGCCGTCCGCTCGGGTTCACCGGCAGCCCGGTGAGCAGGTCCTTGACCTTGGCCGCGCTCGCGCCGTCGGGGGCCAGCCTCCAGGTGACCAGCCGGATGTCGACGGCCTTGCCGCCTTCCTGGTGGTCCTGGCAGGTGATGAACTCGCGGCTGGTCGCGAAGTCCGGGCTGACGACCATGCCGAGCAGCCCGCCTTCGCCCTTGGCCATGACGTCGGCGAGGTCGGCGCGCACCTCGGCGGCCTGGCCGTTGCGGACCAGCGCGAGCTTGCCGGGCCGCTGCGGCACGAGGATGCCGCCGTCGGGCAGGAAGCCCACGTCCCAGCCGTGCTCCAGCCCACCGGTCACCGTCTCGACCTTGAACTTCCCGCTCGCGGCGGCCGGGGACGACGCCGGCGGCACGCTCTGCACGGGTTCGCTCGCCGCCCCCGAACAGCCCAGGACCAGCAGGGACACCGCACCGAGGAGACCCAGCGAACGCCGCATAAGGCCCATCCTGCCACCATGCGGTGAAATCGCCGTTCGCCAGCCGCTTCGTCGTCAGTTGTGGTGCGGGCAGGGGCCGTACCGGCCGAGCGCCGTACGTGCCGCTTCGGTGTCTTGGCGGTACATCGGTGCGACGGCGGATCCGTACGTTTCGCCGGGTTTGATGTGTGCTTTCGCTTCGGCGGTGGCCTTGAGAACCGTGTCGACGTCGGCCTTCACGCCGGGTGGGGCGGTTTTCACCAGCTCGGCGCCCTCGCCCGCGATCAGGTCGGCTTGCCGGACGAGGTCGGCGGCCTCGGGGTTTTCCCGGCCGGTGTCCGGCAGGACCGTCCTGGCGAGTTCGGCGCTGAAGTGGAGCAGCAGCACGGAGAACGTTTCCAGCTGGCCGCACAACGCCTGCTGGGCCATGTCGAGCGTCGGTGAGGTGGGTGCCGAGCTGCTTGCCGGAGGTGATGGCGGTGGCGGCGTGGTCGCGCAGCCGGCGAGCGCCGTGGCCACGGCCAGCGCCACTGCCGTTCTACCGGGCGTGTGCACGACATGACTCCTCGGTCGTCGGGCCTGGTCCGGCGAACCTAACGAGAGACCCCGGGGAGGGGTCCCCGCCGGACGGGCCTGCGCTCAGGAACCCGGCCGCACCAGCCCGGACTCGTAGGCGAACACGACGGCGTGCACCCGGTCCCGCAGGCCCAGCTTGCCGAGCACCCGCCCGACGTGCGTCTTCACCGTCGTCTCGCCGATGTACAGCTTCGCGGCGATCTCGGTGTTCGACAGCCCGCGCGCGATGAGCCCCAGGACGTCCTTCTCGCGTTCGGTCAGCGCCCCGAGCTTCGCGACGTCCACGGGATCGCGGTCGTCGGCGAGGTACCGGTCGAGCAGCCGCCGCGTGACCGACGGCGACACCATCGAGTCACCCCGCAGCACGCCCCGGATCGCGACGAGCATCTCCTCGGCGGGCGCGTCCTTGACGAGGAACCCGCTCGCGCCGCCCCGGAGAGCGGCGTAGGCGTACTCGTCGAGGTCGAAGGTGGTGATGATGAGGACGCGCACGTCCGGCAGCTCGGCGCAGATCCGCGCGGTCGCCGTGACGCCGTCGAGCACGGGCATCCGGACGTCCATCAGGACCAGGTCGGGGCGCAGTTCCCGGGTGAGGGTGACGGCTTCTTCGCCGTTGGCGGCCTCCCCGACGACGGTGAGGCCGTCCTGGCTTTCGACGATCATGCGCAGGCCGACGCGGACGAGCTGCTGGTCGTCGCAGAGGAGGATCCGGGTGGTCACGGGGTCACCACCAGGCTGGCGCGCACCCGGTACCCGCCGTCCGGCAGAGGGCCCGTCGTCAGCTCGCCGTGGTACATCTCGACGCGCTGGCGCATGCCGGCCAGCCCGCGCCCGGACGACGGCAGGGCGGGCGCCGGCGGTGCGTGGCCTCCCGTGTTCGTCACCTCGATGCGGACCTCCGGTGGCTCGACGGCGACGCCGACGCGGCCGGTCGCGTCGGCCGGGGCGTGCTTGATCATGTTGGTCAGTGCCTCCTGGACGATCCGGTACGCCTGCAGCGCGGCGCTCGCGGGCAGGGTGCCCGGGTCGCCGGTGACGTCGAGGGTGACGTCCCGGCCGGCCTGCTCGACGAGCTCGCGCAGCCCGGCGAGGGTCGGCTGGGGGCTGCGCGCCGCCTGGCCGGCGTGCAGGACTTCGAGGAGCCGGCGCAGCTCGGCCAGCGCGTCCCGGCCCGTGTGGACGATCGTGTCGAGCGTGCGGTCGACGGCCGCCGGGTCGCGGTGCCGGGCGAGCTTCGCGCCCTCGGCGTTCAGCACGATCACGCTCATGCTGTGCGCCAGGACGTCGTGCAGCTCCCGCGCGATCCTGGTGCGCTCCTCGGCGACCGCCGCGCGGGCCTGGGCGTCGTCCCGCTTCTTCTCCTCGGCGACGAGCTCCTCCTGCTTGCGGAAGAACTCGCCGAGCGCCCACGCCGCGATGTGCAGCGGCAGGATGCCGACCAGGGTCAACGTCGGGTTCGCCGTCTCCGGCGCGTAGAGGACGTACCACTGGGTGCCGAGCACGGCGATCGCCACCGCGATCACCGCGGCGAACCCCCGGTCCCGCCGTTTCACCAGGTTGAACAGCACCACCGCCATCGCCAGCTCGGTGCGGCCGCGGTCGTACGCCCAGATCTCGGTGAAGTACACCACCGCGGCCCCGGCGATGATCAGCACCGCGACCGTGCGGGGGTACCGGCGGCGCACCAGCAGCGGGAGCAGGAACACTATCGGGATGGCCCGCACGGTCCACGGCTCCGGGCCGGTCCAGCTCGGCGCGAGGAAGACGAACACGCCGTACAGCGGCAGATCCACCGTCCACCGGTGCCGGCGCACCCACTTCACGAGTCGTTCCACGCCCCGAACGTAGTGCCGGGGTGCCGCCCGGGGCGTCCTTCCTGCGGCCGGTTCTCGTCCTCCTCCGGGAGGAGGGGGCCGGCCGGTCCGGACGATTCGGGGCCACCCCCGCCGTTCCTAACGTCGGGATCATGTCGATCACCAGGGAATTCCTTCGCCACCCCGTGCTGACGGGCGCGATCGCGCCGAGCTCGCCGCGGCTGGCCGAAGAGATGACGGCGGGCCTCGGCCTGGAACGCGCGTCGTGCGTCGCGGAACTCGGTCCGGGCACCGGCGTGTTCACCGAAGCGGTCCTCGCGCTGCTTCGCCCGGAAGCGCGCTTCACGGCCGTCGAGATCAACCCGCGTTTCGCCGCTTCGCTGCGGGACCGCCTTCCGCAGGTGGACGTCGTCACCGGCTCGGCGGAGCACTTGGCGCTCGAGGACGTCGACGTCGTCGTCTCCGGGCTGCCGTGGACGGCCATGACCGCGGCCCGGCAGCGGCGCATCCTCGACGCGGTCACCGTGGCGCTCGCCCCGAACGGCCGGTTCACGACGTTCGCGTACACCCACGCGGCCTGGACGCCACCCGCCCGCCGCTTCGCTGCGTCGCTGCGCAGCCGGTTCGCGGTCGTGGAGCGCACGCAGGTCGTCTGGGGCAACCTGCCGCCCGCGTTCGTCTACCGCGCGGCGCTGCCGGTGGCGGTGGGGAGGGCTCGGCGTGGACAGCCTGCTGCGACCCCTGCTTGACGCGCCCCCGGCGGTCGTCTACCTGGTCTGCGCGCTGGTCATCACGGCGGAAACCGCGCTGCTGCCGGGGATCGTGCTGCCGACGTTGTCGACGCTGCTGCTGATGGGCTTCCTCGCCGAGCGGGGCACGCTCCACCTCGGACTCGCTTGGGTGGTGGCCGTTGCCTCGGCGGTCCTCGGCGACCAGCTCGCGTACCTCGAAGGACGCCGCTGGGGACCGCGGCCGGCCCACCGGGACCGGTGGAAGCGCGTGGAAGCGGCGGTCGCGCGCTACGGCGTCCCGGCGGTGATCGCGGGCCGCTGCCTGGCGGGCGTCCGCACGCTGGTGCCGCGCGTGGCGGGCTCGGCGGCGATGCCGTACCGCCGGTTCGCGGCGGGCAGCGTGGGCGCGGCGGTGCTGTGGGCGAGTGCGGTGCTGCTGGTGGGTCACACGACGGCGCTGGTGCTGTGAAGCCGTTCCGCGGTCTCGGCGTCGGCGGGGAGGAACGTCTCCAGCTTCAGCTCCGACACGGTCACGTCCGCCGCCGTCGCGAACGTCGTGATCGCCGTGATCAGCCGCAGTTCGCCGAGCGAGGTGGCCAGGCGGACCGGCACCGCGAACCCCAGGTGCTCCGGGCCGGGCGCGGCCGCCGGCGGCAGGTACCCCTCGAGCTCGGCGAGCTGCGCGGCCAGCCGGTCGTCGGGAGTGCGGGCGAGGTCGTTGCGGATGCGCTCGAGGATGTGCCGCGCCCAGTCGTCGAGGTTGGCCACGCGCGGCGCCATCCCGCGCGGGTGCAGCGCCAGCCGCAGCGTGTCGACCGGTTCGCGCAGCAGCTCCGGGGCGACCCCCTCGGTGAGCAGCCGGAACCCGTCGTTCGCCGCAACCAGCACGCCGTAGCGGTCGACGACGATCGCGGGGTAGGGCCGGTGGCCGTCGAGCAGCCGCCGCAGCCCGTCGAGCACCGGCCGGATCGCCGGGTCGTCGAGCCGGGTTTCGGGGTACGTCGGCGCGTAGCCGGCCGCGTGGAGCAGGCCATTGCGCTCGCGCAGGGGAAGTTCGAGGGACTCCGCGACGCGCAGGACCATGCCGCGGCCGGGCACCGAGCGCCCGCTCTCCATGAAGCTGACGTGCCGCTGCGTCGTGCCCGCGCGCAGGGCGAGGTCGAGCTGGCTGATCCGCCGCCGGGTGCGCCAGTCCCTGAGCGCCGTTCCGAAGTCCACGGCCCCATCCTGCTCGGGGCGTCCATTCCCCGCGGGGAATTGAGGGCATACCCCGATCAGGCGACGCTTCGGCCATGACGAACTACGGACTGGTCGTCCCGACCTACCAGGCCATCCTCGACACCGGGCGGACCGCGCCCGAGCTGGTCGCCACCGCCGTCGCCGCGGAAGAACTCGGCCTCGACTCGGTCTGGGTCGGCGACACCCTCGCGAAGGCCCCGCTCGACGCGCTCACCGTGCTGGCCGCCTTCGCCGCCCGGACGTCCCGCGTGACGCTGGGGACGGCAGCGCTGCTCCCGGCCCTGCGGAACCCGATCCTGACGGCCAACCAGCTGCTGGGCATCGATCTCCTCAGCGAAGGACGGCTCACCGTCGCCGTCGGCGCCGGGTTCGCCGGGCGCAGCGAGCCGGAGTTCGCGTTCGCCGGCGTCCCGTGGGAGCGCCGCCGCGCCCGGCTGGACGACATCGTGGGCCTCTGGCGCGCGGCCTGGAGCGGCGCTTCGTCCTTCCACGGTCCGGTGCTGCACTACGACTCGCTGCCGGTGTTCCCGGCGCCGGCCCGCCCGGGTGGCCCGCCGGTGTGGCTGGCCGCGTACACGCCGGGCGCGCTCGAGCGGGTCGGCCGGTGCTACGACGGCTGGCTGCCCTACCCGCCGGACCCCGCGGACTACGGCACCGGCCTGGCCCGGATCCGGGCCACGGCGTCGCGGCCGGTCACCCCGGCGTTGTTCGCGACGGTCCTGGTGGAGGACGACCCGGTGCGCGGGAGCGAACTACTGGAGGAGTACTGCCTGACGAACTACGGTCGCCCGGCGGCGTTCGTGCAAGGGATCCAGATGCAGGTCACCGGCAGTGCCGCGGAGGTGGCGGCGCAGCTGCGGAAGTACGAGGGCGTGGAGCACTTCCTGCTGCGCGTCGCGAGCACGGAACCGAAGGTGTTCGACGGGCAGCTGCCGCGCCTCGCGGAGGTGGTGAATCTGCTGCGCGACCAGCCGTGATCGAAAACTTGTCGGGGGTGGCACGTAGGCTGGGACCGTGACCGACGCTCCACTGTCCGGACTCCTCACCGCCATCCTTCCCGACCCGGCCCTGCGCGGCGTGGTCGAGCGCGCCGGCGCGCCGCTGCTCGAGCTGCAGGGCCCGATCGCCGCCCGGCAGCTCGTCGCGGCCGCCGTCGCCGCCGACACCGGCGCCGGCCGTCCCGTCCTGGCCGTCACCGCCACCGGCCGCGAGGCCGACGAGCTGACCGCGTCGCTCGGCGCCCTGCTCGGCAGGAGCAGGGTCGCCGACTTCCCGAGCTGGGAGACCCTGCCGCACGAGCGCCTCTCCCCGCGCGCGGACACGGTCGGCCGCCGTCTCGAGGTGCTGCACCGGCTGAAGACGGGGGACGACGGCCTGCGCGTCGTCGTCGCCACCGTCCGCAGCCTGATCCAGCCGATGGCGCCCGGGCTCGGCTCGCTGAAGCCGATCGACCTCGTCGTCGGCGAGGAGACGCCGTTCGAGGAACTCCTGGAACGGCTGGTCGAGCTGGCCTACACCCGCGTCGACATGGTCGAGAAGCGCGGCGAGTTCGCCGTCCGCGGCGGCATCCTCGACCTCTTCGGGCCGACCGCGCAGCACCCGGTCCGGGTCGAGTTCTGGGGCGACGAGGTCAGCGAAATCCGCGCGTTCGCGGTCTCCGACCAGCGGTCGCTGCCCGGCGAGATCCCGCGGGTCACCGCGCCGCCGTGCCGCGAGCTGCTGCTCACCCGGCCGGTCAAGGAGAAGGCCGCGGAGCTGGCGAAGACGTACGAGGCCGACGCGCACCTGGCCGAGATGCTCACCAAGCTCGCCGACGGCATCCCGGTCGAGGGCATGGAGGCGCTCATCCCGGTGCTCTGCGAAGGCGAGCTGGAGCTGCTCACCGACGCGATGCCGGAAGGCACCCACGTCCTGCTCACCGACCCGGAGAAGATCCGCGCCCGCGCCGCCGACCTGGTCCGCACCGGTCAGGAGTTCCTCGAAGCGTCCTGGACGACGGCCGCGGCGGGCGGGCAGGCCCCGATCGACCTCGGCGCGTCGGCCTACCGCGGGCTCGACGAGATCGCGTCCCACGCGCAGGACACCAAGCGCGCGTGGTGGACGCTCACCCAGCTGACCAGTGAAGACCCGGACGTCTACCGCGTCTCGGTCGAGGCCGCGCCCGCGTACCGCGGCGAGCTCGAACGCGCGACGGCGGACCTGCGCGCACACACCGCGGCGGGTGGCACGGCGGTGCTCGTCGTGGCCGGTCAGGGCACCGCGGCGCGCGCGGTGGAGCAGCTCACGGGCGCCGACGTCCCGGCCACCCAGGCCGGTGATGGGCTGGCCGGGCCGCCGTCCGCGGGAATGGTCACGGTCACCTGCGGCGGCCTCACCGACGGGTTCGTCTCGCCGGAGCGCGCCCTGGTCGTGCTGAGCGAAGCGGACCTCACCGGCCGCGGCGCGGGCGCCGGAACGTCCACAAAGGACCTGAACACGAAGATGCCGTCCCGGCGGCGCAACGCGGTCGACCCGCTGGCGCTGAAGGCCGGCGACTACGTCGTGCACGACCAGCACGGCATCGGCCGGTTCGTCGAGATGGTGCAGCGCACGGTCGCCGGCGCCACCCGCGAGTACCTCCTGCTGGAGTACGCGTCGTCGAAGCGCGGCCACCCGGGCGACAGGCTGTTCGTGCCCACCGACCAGCTCGACGAGGTCTCCCGGTACGTCGGCGGCGAGCTGCCCACGCTCAACAAGCTCGGCGGCTCCGACTGGAAGAACACCAAGGCGCGCGCGAAGAAGGCGGTCAAGGAGATCGCCGCCGAGCTCGTCCAGCTCTACGCGGCGCGCCAGGCCGCGCCCGGGCACGCGTTCGGCTCGGACACGCCGTGGCAGCACGAGCTGGAGGACGCCTTCCCGTTCACGGAAACCAACGACCAGCTCGCCGCGATCGACGAGGTCAAGGCGGACATGGAGCGCGGCGTCCCGATGGACCGCGTGATCTGCGGCGACGTCGGCTACGGCAAGACGGAGATCGCCGTGCGCGCGGCGTTCAAGGCGGTGCAGGACGGCAAGCAGGTCGCGGTGCTCGTCCCGACGACGCTGCTCGCCCAGCAGCACCTGAACACCTTCACCGAGCGCATGCGGTCGTTCCCGGTGACGATCAAGGGCTTGTCCCGCTTCACGAACAAGGCGGAGTCGGACGCGATCCTCGAGCAGCTCGCCGGCGGCGAGGTCGACATCGTCATCGGCACGCACCGGTTGCTGCAGACGGGCATCCGCTACAAGGACCTCGGCCTGGTGATCGTCGACGAGGAGCAGCGCTTCGGCGTCGAGCACAAGGAACACATCAAGGCGCTGCGCACGCACGTCGACGTGCTCACCATGTCGGCGACACCGATCCCGCGCACGCTGGAGATGTCGCTGGCCGGCATCCGCGAGATGTCGACGATCCTGACCCCGCCGGAGGACCGCCACCCGATCCTGACCTACGTCGGCGCGTACGACGACAAGCAGGTCGGCGCGGCCATCCGCCGCGAGCTGCTGCGCGACGGCCAGGTCTTCTACGTCCACAACCGGGTCTCGTCGATCGAGAAGGCGGCCCGGCGGATCCGTGAGCTGGTGCCGGAGGCGCGGGTCGTCACCGCGCACGGCCAGATGAACGAAGAGAAGCTCGAAAAGATCATCCAGGGCTTCTGGGAGAACGAGTACGACGTGCTCGTCTGCACGACGATCGTCGAAACCGGGCTCGACATCTCGAACGCGAACACGCTGCTGGTCGAGCGCGGCGACCTGCTGGGCCTGGCGCAGCTGCACCAGCTGCGCGGCCGGGTCGGGCGCGGGCGCGAGCGCGGGTACGCGTACTTCCTGTACCCGCCGGAAGCACCGCTGACGGAGACAGCGCACGACAGGCTGGCGACGATCGCCCAGAACACCGAGCTCGGTGCGGGTATGGCGGTCGCGATGAAGGACCTCGAGATCCGCGGCGCGGGCAACATTCTGGGGGCGGAGCAGTCCGGCCACATCGCGGGCGTCGGCTTCGACCTGTACGTGCGCTTGGTCGGCGAAGCGGTCGACGCATTCCGGAGGCACGCGGGCGCGGAGGCGCCGGAGGAAGAGGAGCTGGCGGAAGTCCGCGTCGACCTCCCGATCGACGCCCACATCCCGCACGACTACGTCCCGGGAGAGCGCCTGCGCCTGGAGGCGTACCGCAAGATCGCGGCGGCGCCGGACACCGAAGGCCTCGATGCGGTCCGCGAAGAGCTCATCGACCGCTACGGCCAGCCCCCGGCCCCGGTCAACCGGCTCCTGGCGGTGGCCAAGTTCCGGCACACGTGCCGCGAGGCGGGCGTGACGGAGGTGGCGGTCCAAGGCACCACGATCCGATTCGCGCCACTGCCGCTGCTGGATTCCCAGATGGTCCGCTTGAAGAGGCTGTACCCGAAGGCGCTGTACAAGGCGGTGACGAACACGGTGTCGGTCCCGAAGCCGACCGAGGGCCCGGCCGGAGGCCGCATCGGCGCGCCGACATTGCGCGACGAGGAACTGCTGGACTGGTGCACCAAACTGCTGGTGCAGCTGACGAAGAAACCCGCGGCGGTCTGAAGCGCCAACCGGCCCCCCCACCCAGACCCCCCCCACCACCCCGATCCGAAGCCAGAACGCGGACGGTGGTGCCGGGTCAAGGCATCTTTCCCGCCTTGACGCGGTACCACCGTCCGTAGTCACAATCAGGCTTCGGGGTGGTGGGAAAGCGAGCGCAGCCCCCGGCGTCAGCCGACTTCGCTGAACATGGGCGGCAGAGGCTCAGCCAACCCCATCCGAACCCGCTCCTCAGGAACCGCAACAGCCCCAGCCCCGCCCATCGGCAACGGCCGAGGACGCCGCGGCACCCGCGACCCCGAACCGCCACCCCGTCCCGGGTACACCAGCAACCCCCGCGCCGGATCCGGAACGGCATCAAGCGCCGCTGTCACGACGGGAAGAGCCCGGAAGGCGTCCCGGCGTTCCTCCGTCAAGAACTCGATCTCCAGCACCACGCCCCACCGGTGCTCGTGCCAAACCCACTGCTCAGCGCCGTTCGTCAGCGCCGCTTCGGTGAGTGCGTCCCCTTGAGCCAGGCGCCACAGCGAAGCCGAATGCTCCCCGTCGAACACTTCGATGGTCAGCCAATGGTCCATATGTCGACATTACCGCCGCCGCGACCGCATGGGTGTTGCGTTTCGGGGGCGATGGTGTGAGAGGGTATGGCCTGTGATGCGGATCATGGGGCGCCCTCGCGCGCTGGTCGCGGTCGTTGCCGGTGCTCTTCTGCTCGCCGGGTGCGGCTCGGGCCCCAGCCAGGTCGGCAGCGCCGTCATCGTCGGCGACCGGTCGGTGTCGATCGACCGGGTCCAGTCGATGATCGACCAGGCCGTCCGCGAACACCCGTACGCGCAGAAGCTCGCCGGTGAGCACAAGCTCGACCTGCTGGGCCGCGAGATCGTTCGGCAGAGCGTCCTCCACGAGCTGACCCTGCGCGCGACCGAGCAGGAGAACCTTGTCGCCGACCAGGCGAAGATCGCCGGGCTGGCCGCGCAGGTGGGCAACGCGCCGGTCGCGGACACCGGGCAGGGCGACCAGGTCGCCGTCACCCAGATCGTTTCGCAGCTGCGGGACCGCAACGAGGTCGCGAGCGACGTCGTCCTGGAGCAGGCGCTCGCCGCGAAGCTGCTGCCGAAGCTGTCGGTCGGCGCGGACTACGTCGGCATCAGCGCGACCGCCGACAACGACCCGGTGGCCCGCACCCGCGCCTTCGACCTCGCGAAGGAGTTCGCCGACGACCCCGGCAAGGTCCAGGGGGTCGTCCAGCAGGCGCAGCAGGAGGGCCAGCAGGCCCAGCAGACCGGGGCGCCCGGCCCGAGCGGGTACTCCGCCGGCCAGACCGCCGAGCTCTTCGGTGCCGCCCAGTACCCCGGTCTCGCGCAGACCGTGCTGTTCGGCACGGAGAAGAACAACGTCGTCGTCTTCCAGGCGCAGAAGCCGCAGCGGCCGGACTGGTTCGTCTTCGTCATCCGCGCCCGCGGCACCGACAAGGCCGTGCCGGCCGACCAGGAAGCGCAGAAGCCGACGGACGCGCAGCTGACCGCGATCGGCACCCGGCTGCTGCAGCCGTACCTCGGCCAGGGCGGCCTGCGCGTCAACCCGCGTTACGGCGTGTGGGATGTTGTGGGCATGAACCTCGTGCCGAACTCCGACGCCACCCAGGGCATCGTGCTGCCCGTCCGCGGTGCCGCGCCCGCGCAGCAGTGAGCACGGGGGTCGTCGTAGTCGTCCGCGGGACGACGCTGCCCGGTGCGGCGCTGAAGATCCTGCGTGAGTCTCCCGCCGTCTACGCGGCGACGGACGTCGACCCGGCCGCGTTCGGCGTCCCGGCCATCACCGAGGCGCCTTCGCTGAAGGACGTCGTGCTGCTCGCCGGATCCCGGGACGAGCCCGCGGCGTCGCTGCTCATCGCGACCGGCGCGGACGTCATCGAGACACCGGTGCCGCCGCTGGTCGAGGCCGCCGACGTGATGGACCGGCTCCGTTCGCCGGGCGGCTGCCCGTGGGACGCGGCGCAGACGCACGATTCGCTGCGGCAGTACCTGGTCGAGGAGACCTACGAGCTGCTCGACGCCATCGAGGAGGGCGACCGCGAGGCGCTGCGCGAAGAGCTCGGCGACGTCCTCCTGCAGGTGCTCTTCCACGCGCGGGTCGCGGCCGAGGACGCGGACGACCCGTTCGGCATCGACGACGTCGCCGCGACGCTCGTCGCGAAGCTGGTCGGCCGGCACCCGCACGTCTTCACCGACGGCGACCAGGTGCACACCGTCGAGCACCAGAACGTCAAGTGGGAAGAGCTGAAGCAGCAGGAGAAGCAGCGCCGGTCCATTGTGGACGGCGTGGCGCTCGGCCAGCCCGCGGTCGCGCTGGCGGGCAAGCTCGGGCAGCGCTCCGGGCGCGCGGGCATCCCGCTCGACCTCTTCCCGGAGGGGCCCGGGGCACCCGCCCAGCTGTTCCGCATCGCGGCCACCGCGCGCCGGGCGGGGGTCGACGCCGAGGGCGAGCTGCGGGCGCTGGCGAAGCAGTTCGCGAAGGACATCCAGGCCGCCGAGCAGGCCGCCCGCGACGCCGGACTGGAGCCGACGACCCTGGAGGCCGACGGCTGGCGCAAGTTCTGGCCCGACCGTCCGGTGTGACGCAGCACACATTCGGATGAGAACCGTTTTGGATCACCCGGCGTCTTGCTTGGTGTGAGACACCCGTCACTGAAAGACGCCGACGAGGAGCACCTCGTCCGGCGCACGGCCACGGGCGATCGCGCGGCGTTCGAGGAGTTCTACCGCCGCACGGCGCCCTGGCTCGCCGTGCGCCTGCGCCGCCGGTGCGCGGACGAGCAGATCGTCGCGGAGGTCATGCAGGAAACGTTCCTGGCCGTCTGGCGCGCGGCGGCGTCGTTCGCGGGCACGGCCACCGGCGGCAGCGCGGTCGGCTGGGTCTGGACGATCGCGGCCCGCCGCCTGGTCGACGCGTTCCGGCGCCGGGCGCACCACGCCCAGCCCCCGCCGGAGGTGGCACTCGACGCGGCACCGGTGGCGGGAGCCGAAGAGGAACTGCTGGCCTCGACGATGGGCGACGAGGTCGGCGCCGCCCTGCGCGAGCTGGCGCCGGAGCTGCGGGCGGTGCTGCAGGCAATGGTCCTGGACGGCCTGACGGTCCGCGAGACGGCGGTCCTGCTGGGCTTGCCGGAGGGAACGGTCAAGACGCGGGCGCGGCGAGCGCGGATCGCATTGCGGGAGGCGCTGTCATGACGGGTTGCGAGACGGCTGTACTGCCGGAGTTGCGGGAGGCGCTGTCATGAACCACGCACCCGAGCGGCTCATCGCCGCGTATGTGGCCGGCGAAGACCTCCCGGGCGACCAGCTGTGGGGGCTCGAAGCCCACCTCGAAGCCTGCCCCGTCTGCCGGGCGCGGCTCGCGGAGGTGGCGCCGGTCGAGCCGGTGGTCGACCTGGTCTGGAGCCGGCTTTCGGGCGAGGTCCGGCTGCCGGCCGTCCCGTTCCACGAGCCCGCCCTCCCGCCGCAGCCGCGGCGGCGAGCGCGGCGGGGGCGGTGGCTCGACACCTGGGTCACCCCCGCGATGGCGCCGTGGCTGGCGATGATCGTGGCCGTCACGCTGGTCGCGATCCTGCTCGACGGTGTCTGGGTCGCGACGGCCCGGGTGCCGGCCGTGCAGCTGTTCGCCCCGGTGCTGCCGGTGCTCGGCGTCGCCGTGTCGTGGGCCCGGGGGCTGGATCCGGCCTACGAGGTCGTCACCGCGACCCCGCGGGCGGGGCTCTACCTGATCATCCGGCGGACGTTCGCCGTGCTCGCCGTCGTCCTGCCGGTGCTGGGCGTCGCCGGGTGGCTGACCGGCACGCAGCCGGCGCTCTGGCTGCTGCCGAGCCTGGCCTTCACCAGCGGCACGCTCGCGCTCGGCGGGCTGATCGGCGTCAGCCGGGCGGCGTACACGCTGATCGCGGTGTGGGTCGCGGTCGTCGTGCTGCCGGCGTACGTCCAGCCGGGGCAAGCGTTTTCGCTCGGCACCGGCGCGCTGCCGGTGTGGGCGGGGGTCTTCGTGCTGACCACGGTGGTCGTCGCCCTGCGCGGGACGGCGTTCACCCGGCTCGGCGCACGTCATTAGGGAGGAAAGCATGCGGGCAGTAGGAGCCGCCGAGGTCGCTCCGGCGACGTACGCCTGGGAAATCCAGGCCGAGGCGCTGAAAGTGCGGGTGGGACGGAAGAAAATGGCCGTGGACGGGCTGGACCTGTCGCTCGGCAAGGGCGTACACGGGCTGCTCGGCCCGAACGGCGCCGGCAAGACGACGCTGATCCGGGCCCTGGCGACCGTGCTGCGGCCGGAGTCGGGCCGGCTGTCGCTGCTCGGCACGCCTGCCGGCGGCCGCACCGGCCAGCGCGAGCTGCGCCGCCGAATCGGGTACCTGCCGCAGAACTTCGGGTACTACAAGCGGTTCACCGTCCGCGAGTTCGTCGAGTACCTGGCCTGGCTGAAGGAGATGTCCAAAGAGGACATCCCGGGTGCGGTCCAGCGGGCGGTGGAGCGGGTCGGCCTGGCCGATCGCGCGGACGACCGGATGAAGACCCTGTCGGGCGGCATGGTCCGCCGGGTGGGCATCGCCCAGGCGATCGTCAACGACCCGGAGGTCCTGCTCCTCGACGAGCCGACGGCCGGCCTCGACCCGGCGCAGCGCGTCCGGTTCCGCGAGCTGGTGCAGGAACTGGGCCGCGACTCCTGCGTGCTGATCTCGACGCACCTGGTCGAGGACGTCGCCACGGCGTGCACGGACGTCATCCTGTTCGCGGCCGGGAAGCTGGTGTTCCAGGGAACGCCGGACGAACTGGCCGCCGCGGGCACCCTCGAGCACGTCGGCGACAGCCCCATCGAGCGCGGTTACTCCGCGCTGCTCAACCACGAGCCGGGTCAGGGGGCGTGGTGATCTTCCGCATCGAACTCCGGCGCTCGATCGCGCCCTGGGCCGCCCTGGCGGTCGTCGTCTTCGCGCTCGGGTTCCTCTTCCTGCTCTCCGGGCCGTGGTGGAAGGTTCCCGCGCCGATAACCGCGAACACCACGACGACCGCGCTCTGGCTCCGGTTCCTGCTGCAGTTCCTCTGGCCCGTTGTGGTCGGGGCGGGCGCCATCCAGGGCATGCGCGACAGCCGCTCCGGCACGATCGAACTGCTGGCCACCACGCCGCGGCCCGCGTGGCATCGGGCGATCCGGCTGGCCGGTGCCGTCGGCGGGCTGGCCGCCGTCGGCTACCTGGTCGTGTTCGGTGTGATGGCCGTCGAGGTCCTGGCCCACGATGGGTTCTTCTCGGCCGCCTTCGTCCCCGTCATCGGCGTCGGGGTGCTCGGCGTGGTCGCCGGGAGCTGGCTCGGGCTGGCCGTCGGACGGCTGCTGCCGCACCCATTGACCGCGCCCGGGCTCGCCGTGCTCGCCTTCGTCGGGATGACCCTCTGCTGGCTGTCGTTCGAACCGGGGCTGGACGCCGTCCTGCCGCGCCGGGCCGGTCCGCTGGCGCCGGTGCTGGCCCAGCCGCGGGGCTCGCTGGTGACGACCGCCGGCGCGCTCGACGCCGGGCAGGCCGGATGGTTCCTCGGCCTCGCCGTCACGGGGTTCCTGCTGCTGTCGGTGCACTCCGTGCGAGCGCGGCTGCTGAGCCTGCTGCCGCTCGTCGCCGGAGCCGCCATCGCCCTGCCGCTGGTCCCCGCGGACGTCCTCACCGTCGACACCGCCGCCGCCCGGAAGGTCTGCGACGGCCCGGTCTGCGTGGCGGAGCTGCACCGCGACAGGCTGGCCGCCTTGGCCGGCCCCGGCCGCGAAGCGCTCGCGATGCTGGCGAAGCTGCCCGGTGCGCCGACCCGGATCGAAGAACAGGTCGCGCCCAACCCCGTGGACGAGCCCGTCCGGCGCGATCCCGCCGTCGTCTACCTCGACTTCCAGCGCAACGCCGAACTCCTCACGGCGGACGCGAGCGCCCTGCGGGTGGCCGTGCTGTCCGGGGCGGGTGTGCCGTCCTGCGAGTGGCCGACGAACGCGGACTTGTCCGACATGGGTGGCCGGATGATCGCGGCGGCGTACTTCACCGGGGAGCTGAAACCGCTTCCCGAGTACGCCGGAAAGTGGTTCATGCGCCAAGCGGCCCCGATCGAGCAGGCCTGGGCGGAGTTCCGCGCTCTGCCCGCGGACGTCCAGTTCACCAGGGTCGCCGCCGTGCGCCAGGTGTTGCTGGCGTGCCAGGGTGACCCGCTCGAAACGCTGGTGCCGGGGGCTCGCCGATGAGGTGGGCGATGCTGTACGCCCGTTCGCGGCAGCTGCCGGCGGCGTTCGGGGCGCTGCTGGTGGCGACGTCCGGGGTGTGGTTCCTGGGCCGGGACTCCTGGGACGGCATCTTCGCCACGCTGGCGCTGACCACGGCGGTCGCGGTGGCGGCGATCGGGCTGAGCGGCCAGGACCCGGACCTCGACCGGACGGCGGCCCTGCCGTGGCCGGTCCGGCGGTTCACCCACCTGGCCCTGATCGCGGTCCTGTCCGGGGCGGTGGTGCTGGGCGTGCAGGAACTGGGCCCGTCGCCGGTCGCCGCGTCGATCATCGTCCGCGACGCGGCCGGTCTCGCGGGGCTGGCGGGGTTGGCGGCCACGGTCGCGGGCGGCCAGTTCGGCTGGACACTCCCGTTGGCCTGGTCGGCGGCCTCGCTGTTCGTCCCGGGTGACCCCTCGACGGTGAACCGCGTCGCCGCCTGGCTGCTGCAACCTCCCGAAACCCCGGCGGCCACCTGGACAGCGTTGGTCCTGGCGATCGCGGGAGCGCTGACGTACACCGCTTGGGGTGGCCGCCGCTAGATGAGTAAGTCCTAAAGTGATCAGTGGTCGTAGGCGATCAGTGATCGGGTGACAGGTTGGCCGGTGGCGTGGTTGTGCCAGATGGCGGCGGTCAGGGCGAGTACGCGTTGGGCGATGCGGGCGGTCACGTCGTCGATGGTGCGGCTGCCGTGCAGTTCGAGGTCGGGCTGGCCTTTGAGGGTGTCGTTGACCGATTCGATCAGCTGGCGGACGGGTTTGAGCAGGTGCTCGGCCGGGTGCG